>NZ_JAUBTT010000116.1:2222-8735 GCF_036705125.1 Microcoleus sp. B7-D4 | reverse complement strand
AATTGCGAGATAGCCGGATTGCGCGATCGATCTGGTTGTTAACACCAAAGATCGATCGCCCCTAAAGCCTTTTTGTTCTTCCTATTTACTTATCAGGGTGAGCTCGGTAGTTTTATGCAAAACTCTCAAGTTTTTTTGGTCGAGTTTGGCAAACACTGGGTGAAAGTACGGAACAACGGGTGTTTTCGGGATTTAAGGGCGATCGAATAACGCGCTTCCCCACATTCCGGCAGGGAATGAATTCCCCGCCTCATAGCCAAAGTCCTCTCAAAGAGGACTGGTAAATTCTTCAGTCGTCTTCAGACGACTTTCGCTTTGAGGCAGGGGTTTCAACCCCTGGCGGAGTTCGGAATTGCGAGATAGCCGGATTGCGCGATCGATCTGGTTGTTAACACCAAAGATCGATCGCCCCTAAAGCCTTTTTGTTGTTCCTATTTACTTATCAGGGTGAGCTCGGTAGTTTTATGCAAAACTCTCAAGTTTTTTTGGTCGAGTTTGGTAAACACTGGGTGAAAGTACGGAACAACGGTTGTTTTGCGGATTTAAGGGCGATCGCCCCTAAAGCCTTTTTGTTGTTCCTATTTACTTATCAGGGTGAGCTCGGTAGTTTTATGCAAAACTCTCAAGTTTTTTTGGTCGAGTTTGGTAAACACTGGGTGAAAGTACGGAACAACGGGTGTTTTCGGGATTTAAGGGCGATCGGTGTTACGCACTGGTGATCAGAAACCGGGTTTTTCGCAGAATACTTCGTTACAAACCTGCATAAATCGCAAAAACCCGGTTTATGCAGGTTTTGATGCGTGTTAACAAAAATTCACATCTAATTCAACGGCCCAATCCACCGCACAGCAAGACTTTCAACCATCTGCTCAAAAAAACTTTCAGAATTTCGCATAAATTCCCCCAACTTACCCTGATAAGTAAATGTAGGAACAAAGTTGCGGCCGCACTGAACTATGACTGATAAATCCAACCCCTCCGAGGGGGAAGACCACTTATCTGACGAATCCGATGCTGTTGGGTGCTCAGTAAAATCGGAAAAGTTCGATCGAGATCCCGCCCACCAGCAAATCGTCGAACTCGTCACCAAAGCTTGCCAGCATCCCCCCGGCAGTCCCCAGCGAGGTCGTTTCTTGCATCGACTGATTCTAGAGATTCTCAAATCGGGCAAACTCTGGAAAGAACACACACCTTACTACAAAGAGGCACTTAACAAGACATGGATCTATCTGTCTCGGAATTTATGTGAAGCTACCACAGCAAAACGACCTTACGATCCCGAAGAAAGCCTGATTACGACTTGGTTAAATCCCTATCTCCAAAAGCGGCTGTTAGATTGTCGTCTGGCCGAACAGAAAGCAAAGCAAAATATAACAGATCGACGGCTGGTTTCTTTAGATGATGAAGATGATGACGGTCTCAAGCCAAGTGAAAAAATTCCTGCTACTCCCGATCTAACTTTCTATATGGAAGAGATTCTAGAATGGATTGAGACCGATCCAACTGGCGTGTTGAAAAGCAATCACCTTCCCAGAAGACCGGATATAACTTGCCAAGTTTTGTTGCAGCGTAAATGGTCATCCGGTCAAAGCATGGAACAACTAGCAGCAGAGTTGAACTGTGCGCCTTGCACTTTGTATAAATTGCTCAAGCTTCAATGCCTCCCTCTGCTGCAAAAATTTTGCGAAGACCAAGGATATCAACTAATATTACCAGGAGTAACACAAAAATGAACAATAACAGTATCGAAAACCAATCATTCCCAATGCCAATTACCCAAAAGGCAATTCGTCTAGCATGGCAATTTGCTTCGGAACAGCGTCACCCCCAAAGAGTAGAACAGATTTATCTCAACACTTTAGCTTTGCTCGCAGTTCGGGATTACTTAACAATCTTGGATATTGAAACTGACTTGACTCAATGCGATAGCTGGAATCCAGTAATTAGGATGTTTGAGGATACGGCAGATTTGTATATTACAGGGTTGGGTAAAATTGAGTGTCGCCCAATTAGGAGCCCAGACCACAAGGGAGAAAATGGCAATAAAAATTCATCTGTGAATTCCCCAGAAATGTGCCATATTCCTATCGAAGCTAGGGAGGAACGCATTGGTTATATTGTAGTAGAAATTGATCGGGATGAAAAGGAAGCAAGATTGCTGGGATTTTCCCCGACTGCTGAGACGGGGGAATTAGTATTGAGCGATTTAGATTCCCTGGATGACTTCTTGATTCACCTGGAACATTTGTCGGAATCTCTAGAACATTTATCTGAATCTAACGTCAATCTGCGTCAGTGGTTGGAGAATATTTTTACATCCGATTGGGAGTCGGTTGAATCGATATTTGATCCACAGCCGGATACTTCCCCGGTGAAAATAGAAAATCCGGTTAAATCTAATTTAGGCCATTGGTTTAAGAATGTTGCAGAAACAGGTTGGCAGAAAATTGAGCAAGGTAAAAAAAATTTAGAACACCTTATTTTTCCTGACGATAACCCAAGTTTTGTATTCCGAGGAGGTGGTAATTCGAGAGTCGAATCTGCCTCGCAGAGGCGTCAAAGCAGCATAAACAGGTTTCCCGAAGCTGATGTGACGCGGGCTAAGTTGATTGACTTGGGAATGCGTTTGGGAAGGACGAGTGTTGCTTTGTTGGTGGCTATTGCCGAAGAGGACGATCGCACTGTCAGAGTTCACGTCCAGTTGCATCCGGCGATCGGCGATCGTTATTTGCCTCGTCACCTTAAACTGTCGTTAATATCCGATGCGGGAAAAGTTTTAGATGAGGTTGAATCGACTGTTCAAGATCAGTGTATTTCACTGGAATTTTACGTGGAACCCGAAGAAAGTTTTAGTATTCGACTTGCGCTGGATGATTTGAGCATAACAGAAAATTTTATGGTATGATTTTGCGATTACTGTTACCATAGCAAAGTTATGACCTGGACTGTCATATTGGCTTTAGGGTCTGGAAATCTTCAAGAAGGATTTCCTCACATCACGGCGAAGTTGAAAAACCAAGCAAGACCTATCAGTATTCAATTCAAAGGAAGCTTGCCACCAGCACCAGACGTTGAGGTGCTGCACAGAAGATGGAAAGCTGTTTGTACCGGACTGCAATCTAGCAGAAGCGCTGCTCGAATTAAAGTCAATTATGCAAGCACAACTCACATTTCTGAAAGCAATCCTGATGCTATATATCAAGGTTTAAAAAAAGAGATACAAACATGGCTGAAGACTGACCATTTTTACAGCAACATAGAGGTAAATCTCAGGACACAAATCGGCAATCCCTCGGAAGCTGTTGTTCAAATATTTCTAGAGTGCGATGATTCTCAGATTTCGGAGTTGCCTTGGGATGCGTGGATTTTTCGCGAAGAGTACCGCCACAGTGAAATCATCCGCAGTCCGTCAGAGTATACAATACCTCCTCAACAGGAAACTAAAGGAGGAACATATCTATCTTCGCGAGGTAGAATTCTATGTGTTTTAGGTAATAGTAAGGGAATAGATGTTAAAAAAGATAAAAGGATTATTGAAAAATGTTTGGGCGAACGCTGTCAATTAGAATTGCTGGATAACCCGACACCGGAAGAATTTAACGATCGCCTTTTTGATGAAAAAGGCTGGCAAATTTTATTTTTTGCCGGACACAGCGATAGCGATGATAATGCTACAAACGGACGGCTGCATATCAATCAAAATCCTGGCAACAATACTATCAAAGTAGAGGATTTAAAAATAGGTGTAAAGCGAGCGAGTTTCAAAGGTTTGCAGTTGCTAATCTTTAATTCCTGTTCGAGTTTGGGATTGGCGGCGGACTTGGTGGCCCAGAACTACCCTTTGCCGTCGATAATTGTGATGCGCGCACCAATTCCCGACCAAATTGCTCACGATTTTGTGAAGTCTTTGTTCAAATATTTAGCCGATGGAGAGCCTTTGTTTTTGGCAGTGCGAAAAGCTAAGGATGATTTGCTGCGCTGGGAATCTCGATTTCCGGGCGCTAGCGGGATTCCGGTACTATGTCAGCATCCAAATTTTGAGGAACTAACGTTACCGGGAGGTGGCGCAACTAAATCTTTAATTTCAGCGGCAGATGATGTGGCGGGCGATCGCCCCAATAACCAATCATTAATTCTTCCAATTGATTGGATGCAGCGGGCGGCAAAAAGTTTAGGCATTACCGCTATCAGTTATATGTTAATGGGCCCGATACTTGGCCGCGTTGTGAATGAAATAGGAAAAACCAGCCACCGTCAGGGTCAACTATTGATCGCTGAAAAATGCTACCAATTAGCAACTTTACTAAATTTAAATTATGCCACACCTCATTATAACTTAGCTGTGTTGTATGAGGACTTGAATGAAAAAGAACACGCGCAAAAATTAATGAAGGATGCAGCGCGGCGGGGTTCTGCTGAGGCGAATTCTCAAGTATCTCGATCGCTGATTCTCAACAATCAACCTCAAGAAGCTTTAAAATTTATTGCTCGCTGTTTAGAACACACTGAATATGACGGAGTAAAAGCCGCTTGTTTTAAAAATCGGGGTTGGGCGCGGTTTAAACAAAAGCAATATGACGCTGCTGAAGCAGATTTAAGAATAGCAATAGGATTCAGAGGCGATAGCCCTGAAGCTCAATGCCTTTTAGCACAGGTTCTCGAAATCAAAGGTAAGCCGCAAGCAGCCTTAGAAGCCTGGAATCAGGCGCTTAAATATTCTGATTACCGCGTGCCGAAACAAGATGAATGTATGCGAATTGCCCAGCAACGTTTACAAGCAAAAGGAAATATAAAGTGAAAATCAGGATTGCAGTTTTTATAGCTTTAAGCTCGATCGCAACTACTGCACTAGCAGCGAGTAACAGAATATCCAACGGACTGATTATCCATAGTAGCGGGGAAGTTGCGATCGAGCGCCAAAACGGCCGAATTGTCCGCCCTACCAGCGGTACGCCGCTTTATCCGGGAGACACACTGCGAACAGCACAAAACGCACAACTGACGATCCAGTGTGCAGATTTGGGAATTAAGTCGATCGCACCGGGTGAAAATCAATTGAATAGCTGTTTGTTAGCCAAAGAAGAGTCGAAATCTGATTGCAGCACCGACTTGATTAAATGTCCCGATCGCGGCGACGATAAAATTGCTTGGAATAGCGCGCCAATTCCTTATATAATCAGTCCGCGGCGGACGAAATTGCTCGACAGCAAGCCAATTTTGCGGTGGAATCCGGTTGCTGGTGCGACTAGCTATAAGTTGAGCCTCCGCGAAAATGGAGCGAAATTAAACTGGCAAATGACTGTTAGCGGTACTGAAGCTGTGTATCCGGGAGAACCAGCGCTGAAACCGGGTGTTAGATACCGATTGATTGTCGAGGCGAATACGGGTGTTTCTTCCGAAAGTGCTGTGGGAGAAGGAGATACAGAGTTTAGCTTGCTGGATGAGAAGCAAGTTGAGGCTGTTAAGGATGCGGTTGGGGCGATCGACAAACAAGTACCTAACGAAAACGCCAAAAAATTAGCAATTTCTAGCGTTTATCTTAACACAAACTTGATAGCCGAAGCAATAGAAATTTTAGAAAATATACAAAAAGCAGGAGTGGAAACACCGCCAATTAATCGAGCCTTGGGCGATATGTATCTGGAAAAGCTACAACTGGTTCCCCAGGCTGAAGTCTACTATTCCAAGGTGATTAATACGGCGAAACCTGACGATATTGAGGAGTTGACAGCGGCTCGATACGGATTGGGGCAAGTTCATTCAGCGATGAGAAATAATCTGGAAGCTATGAAATATTTGCGAATGGCAAAAGATGGATATACAACTTTGGGAGATTTGCCAATGGCGGAAAAGGTAGAGAAGCAATTGCGAGATTTGCAAAGGAGGGAACAGAGGAAATAGTAAATTGCTGATGAATCTACGCTCGCAATAACCAAAATTCGTAGGGGCGGGTTCGCGACTAATTTTGTCACCCAAAAATAATGTTTATAAACCCGCCCCACCCAACTAATAACCCCAAACAACATCAATTCGTAGGGGCGGGTTCGCGAGGGATTTTGTCACCCAGAAATAATCTTTATAAACCCGCCCCACCCAACTACTAACCCCAAACAACATCAATTTATATGGTTAAATTCAATTAATTATTAATATTTGGGTGGGGTGGGGGCGGGTTTTTACGATCCGTCGTTGGGTGTCATATATTTCGGTGAACCCGCCCCTACAGGATTGTGATATTATAATCTATTGGTAGATGAATCTACGCTGGCAATAACCAAAATTCGTAGGGGCGGGTTCGCGACTAATTTTGTCACCCAAAAACAATTTTAATAAACCCGCCCCCACCCAACCAACAACCCCAAATAACATCAATTTATATGGTTAAATTCAATTAATTATTAATATTTGGGTGGGGTGGGGGCGGGTTTTTACGATCCGTCGTTGGGTGTCATATATTTCGGTGAACCCGCCCCTACAGGATTGTGATATAATATTCGATATTGTATTGATTAC
>NZ_JAUBTT010000116.1:0-2122 GCF_036705125.1 Microcoleus sp. B7-D4 | reverse complement strand
GCAATAACCAAAATTCGTAGGGGCGGGTTCGCGACTAATTTTGTCACCCAAAAACAATTTTAATAAACCCGCCCCCACCCAACCAACAACCCCAAATAACATCAATTTATGGTTAAATTCAATGAATTATTAATATTTGGGTGGGGTGGGGGCGGGTTTTACGATTCGTCGTTGGGTGTCATATATTTCGGTGAACCCGCCCCTACAGGATGGTGATATTATAATCTATTGTTGATGAATCTACGATCATAACATCTACTAACAAAACCATGAAATCAACACACAAAAAAAACCGCTTTTTCCTCACCTTTCTCTCATTCACCACCTTAGCAATGTGGGAATTAGGACTTTTCTTCCCATCCCAAACAGCCACAGCCCAAATTACCCCCGCAACCGACGGAACCAATACTCAAATTACTCCCAGCGGCAACCAATTCAACATCAACGGCGGCCAACAATCAAGCGACGGTGCAAATCTATTTCACAGTTTCCAAGAATTTGGTTTAACTCAAGGGCAAACTGCCAATTTTATATCAAATCCCAATATCCGCAATATTTTAGGGCGAGTTGTCGGCGGCGATGCTTCGCTGATTAACGGATTAATTCAAATAACGGGTGGCAATTCCAATTTATTTTTAATGAATCCGGCGGGGATTGTTTTCGGTGCAAATGCCAGTTTGAATGTGCCTGCTGCTTTCACTGCGACTACTGCGACGGGCATCGGTTTTGGCAATAACTGGTTTAGTGCGACTGGTACAAATAATTATACTCAATTAGTCGGAAATCCTAATACTTTTGCTTTTACAAATACACAGCCGGGGGGAATTGTCAATTTAGGCAATTTGGCAGTGGGACAAGGGCAAAATTTAACTTTATTGGGCGGCACGGTTTTGAGTACGGGACAACTTTCTGCACCGGGAGGAAATATTATTGTTGCGGCGGTTCCCGGCGAGAGTTTAGTCAGAATTAGTCAACCGGGAAATCTGTTAAGTTTGGAGATTCAGCCGCAATCTGTCGCGGGCAGTTTGCCTCAAAATTGGGTGTTGCCAGTTGCATCTTTGCCGCAGTTGTTGACTGGTGGGGGGGGAAGTGCAACGGGGGTGACAGTCAACCCTGGAGGGCAAATAGAATTAACTGGTTCTGGTTTGCAGGTAGAGAATGGAGATGTCGCTGCTAAAGAAGTAACTGCGGAGAATGCAACGCTGTCAGCTAATCGCAATTTGACATTAGTTGAAAGTCTGTTGCGTACAACTGGCGATTTGAATTTGCTGGCTAACAATACAGTGCGGGTGCGCGATAGTGTGGCAAATCCGTTTGTGGCTAATGCTGGCGGTAATCTCTACATTCAGGGCAATCAAAGTATCGATCTTTTGGCGCTGAATCATCTTTCGCAAACGCCGTTTGTAAGCGGCGGAAATTTGACTTTAGTGAGTAACGGTCTGATATCTACAGATGCTCACTTTAGAAGTGGCAGTAACACATCGATTGTTGATTTATCGGGTAAACCTGCTAATTTTATCAGTTTATATGATCCAATATTTACGCAGCCCAATGACTATATCTCTGGGGGATATACGGGGGCTTCCCTCAAGGTAGATACAACTTCGGGTACTGGAAATATTACTTTTAACGGTGGGATTTCAATCACAAGTCCAGATGCAGCTTTTGCTAATGCTTCTCCTGGTACAGATGAATTTATTTTAGCTACTTCGCGCTCTATAATTTTGCGATCTGGCGGCAATATTCAAGTAAAAAACATTGACAATTATAATAACCTGCCCAATAACGTAGGTCCTATAATTATGCAAGCTACAGGCCACATTCAAGCGGGAATGATTTCAGTGTCTAATATTGCGGGGGATGCTGGTTATATATCTTTGAGTGCTGGGGGAAATATTTCAACAGAAGGACTTCTTGCTAAGAATATTTCTGGTAATGGCGTTGGCGGTGATATTACGGTGAATGCAGGTGGCAGCTTTACTTTTATAGCAGGAAATACAGCGGGTGCGGAAAATATAACTACTTCCGCACCTAATGGAGGGGGTAATAAGCTGTTGCACATTTAAACTGTGATACAATCATTACCCTTATTTTTGATTTTGCGACCCCATTTAATTATTAA
>NZ_JAUBTT010000115.1:13436-22877 GCF_036705125.1 Microcoleus sp. B7-D4 | reverse complement strand
CTCATTATTGTCTCGGATGATTCACTTTTACGCCCTCAATCCGTCTATGTGCCAGTTGGGGGTGCGGAATGTGGGTTTTAAGATTGTTAATTATTGGCAGGTATTGTGGGTGAACCCGCCCCTACAAAAATCGCGATCGATCGACCGGTATAGCCCAATTTTCACTTTTTTTGACTCACAGTCAACAGTCAACAGCCAACAATCAACAGCCAACAGTCAACAATCAACAGTCAACAGTCAACAATCAACAGTTAACAATCATGGGATATCTGTTCGTAGCGGCAACCTCACGGTAAAGGTTGCCCCTTGTCCCTCACCCGGACTTGTTGCACTAACAGTACCGCCGTGGAGTTCTACTAAATGACGGACGATCGACAATCCTAGCCCCAATCCAGCGTCTCTGCGAGAGTAGCTACTATCCGCCTGACGGAAGCGATCGAACACATAGGGGAGAAAATCAGGGTTAATGCCCTTACCAGTATCGCTAACTTGGATTTGAGCCATGCCATCAATGTAGTCTAATGCGATCTCAATTCTTCCTCCGGTTGGGGTGAATTTAATCGCGTTTGAAAGTAGATTCCACACCACTTGTTGTAAGCGACTTGGATCGGCCAAAATCTTTGGTTTTAAAGGACTTAGCCTGGATTCAATTTGAATATTTTTGGCTTCGGCGGCGAAACGAATTACCCCGATCGCATTTTCAACCAGTGGATTGATCTCAACCTCAGAAGCATTGAGGCGAAATTGGCCTGTGGTAATCCGCGAAACGTCTAAGATATCATCGATGAGCTGGTTTTGTGCTTTGGCTGCGCGCTCGATCGTTTTTAGCGCCTCCTGGGTTTTAGCCTCGTCAAATTTTTTCACGCGCAGCAACTGTGCCCAGCCAATCATCGCATTCAGCGGCGTCCGCAGTTCGTGAGAGAGGACGGACAAAAACTCATCTTTGATGCGGTTGGCCTCCTCAGCAGCCGCACGGGCCGATTGTTCTTGAATCCGAAGGCTGCGTTCTCTCTCGTACTGTTTTTGATCGGTGATATCCTCGATCGCCAACAGAATCATCTGTGTATTGCCAACCGGAGGCATTTTGCGGGCATTGAGCAGCATTATTTTATGCCCGATCTGCTCAAAGTTATGCTCGACTTCAAAATCTTTAAACTGGGCACTGCCTGCCAGAATTTCTTTGAGGAGCGATCGCAACTTGGGAATATTCCACTGTCCATTACCGAGATCGAAAAATGATCGGTGCTCAGTTTGGTTCGGCATCACCTGAAACGTCTCGTAGAAAGAACGATTGGCGGTGAGCGCCCGCAGGTCGAGATCTAGCACTAGCAACGGTTCCCGCACGGTTTCCACGATCGTTTCGGCGTAATTTTTCGCTTCCATCAAGTGCTGGGCGCTGATTTTTAGCTCGTTGATATCGACCAACATCAGCACCGCCCCATCAATCTTGTGGTCGAGCGTCCGGTAGGGTCGAATATGCAGCTCGTACCAACGACCGTCTCGATCTTGAACCTCGTGAACTTTCAAATTGAGGGTGCGGATCACCCCTAAAATCCATTGCTCTAAGTCCGGTACTATCAACTTGTGAGTGATGTCGCTCAAAGACCGCCCGATATCGGCAGAAATCAAGTTGAAGATGCCTTCAATTGCGGGAGTAAACCGGCGGATTCGCAGGTCGTTTCCCAGCATCAGGATCGGAATATTGATGCTGGTCAGGAGATTCTCTAAATCGTTGCTCACCTCAGTCGATTCCAAATTGCGCCGCTGCAATTCGTCATTAATCGTGTTGAGTTCTTCATTGGTTGCCTGAATCTCTTCTTTCGCCGTTTCGAGTTCCTCATTCATGCTTTGCAACTCTTCGTTGCTCGACAAAATCTCTTCGTTGGCGGCTCTCAAGTCTTGATTAGCGGCTTGATGTTCTTGGACGATCGCTCCGAGATGTTCTTTTGTAGTTTTCAGTTCCTGTAGCAGCCTTGCAATCTCCTCACTTTCACCCTGTGAATGATCAGAGTTGACTCTCTCCTGGTCAGCAGCAGCAGGCATTGCAGAGATCGGGGACTCCTCTTGAAACAACACTAAAAAATACTCTTTTGCCGCAGCGCCGGCTTGGAATGGAATCACATTAATTCCGACCTGCCGGAGGCGAGCGCCGTCTTTAAGTTGGAAGCCTGCCCGTGCGATCGGCTGCTTATGATGTGAGGCTTCTTGAATTGCAGTACGCAGTTCCACGCGCAATCCTTCTTTTGCCATTCTCAGCAGGCTAAAGCTCGCTCTACCGGGAGCCGGTTCTAGGTAGGCATTCGTCTGTCCTCGAAATTGCAGAATCTCGCTGGCTGTGTTAATCACGACCCCGACAGGGGCATAGTGATTCAAAACAATGCGATCGGCCTCTTTCTCCATTTCGATTTCCTCCAATCTTTCGGCTTGCTGCGCTGGTGGGTTGGGTGGTGTCAGAGGATAGTTGCTAGCATTTAAATCCATGCTAAGCCAATGCGTTACCTGTTTTTTAGTATAAATTTTATTCTTTTTATCGAATACCGCAAACAATATTGATGAAAACTCTCCAACCGTTTCCGAAGTGCCTAACAGCAAAAAGCCCGTGGGCCCAAGCCCATAGTGGAACATTGGCAGCAGTTTTTTCTGCAACAGGGGTGTCAGATAGATCAGCACGTTCCGACAGGTAATCAAATCCATCCGCGAAAAGGGCGGATCGGCGATCAGGTTTTGTCTAGCAAAGACGCAGAGTTCGCGCACGGGCTTAGCGATTTGGTATCCGCCCTCGACTGGGACAAAGAACCGATGTAGGCGTTCGGGTGAAATATCGGCGACTTGGGCATGGGTATAAAAGCCACTGCGAGCGATCGCGATCGCATTTTCGCTGATGTCTGTGGCATATATCTGAATCGGCAGGTTAGTAGATCGAGCGGCTAAGAACTCTAGCAAGCAGATGGCCATCGAGTAAGCTTCTTCACCCGTTGAACAGCCGGCAATCCAAATTCGGATCGGTTTTTTCGGCGATTTATCTTTGACGATTGCGGGAAAAACAGTGCTGCTTAAGGCATCAAAGCTTTCTGGATCGCGGAAAAAGCTGGTGACATGAATTAAGACATCGTGATACAGCGCCGTTACTTCTGCCGGGGTGTTTTGGAGATATTCGGCATAATGTTCGATCCGTTCCAGCTTGTAGAGCAACATCCGCCGATGTATCCGCCGTTTCAAGGTGGTTTGCTTGTAGTGAGTAAAGTCAACTCCTGCAGCCGCCCGCAGCAAACTGTAGATAATTGCGATCGCATCTTCACTTGCGATCGCATCTTCGCTTGCGATCGCATCTTCACTTGCGATCGCATCTTCACTTGCGATCGCATCTTCCCTGCTGGTGGATTCTCTCGAAAGCCGATCGCTCATGTAGGGATGACGGCCGATCTCTGCTATTTTATAGGCTATTTTTTCCGGTGGCAAGATAAAGTCTACCTGACCCGTAGCCGCCGCAGTATTCGGCATACTGCTAACTTGTGCCGTATCTTCACATTGGGCAAAAGTAATACCGCCTGCGGCCTTAATCGCTTTTAACCCTTGGGCACCATCGCTGTCGCCCCCGGACAAAATGACGCCGATGGATTTGTTCCCCCGTTCTTCGGCGAGGGAAAACATAAAAATATCGACAGACATAAATACCCCCTTTCGTTTGCCGCGAGGCGTTAGCTTCAGCACTGATCGCTCGATGGTCATGCTGAAATTCGAGGGGATAACGTAGACCTGATTCGGTGCTATGAGCATCCCATCTGTCACCTCATGCACGGGCATCAGGGTCGATCGACCCAGAATCAAACTCAAGCCACTTCCCTGATTCGGCAACATATGCTGAATTATTACAAACGCCATGCCGGTATCGATCGGCAAATGGCTCAGTAATTGCATAAAGGCTTCCAATCCACCCGCCGATGCTCCTATGGCGACTACAGGAAATAAGTCGTTTTGATTGTTCTGCTGCTTTTGAGCAGTTTTGATACCAGCTTTAGGTCGAGATTTCTTGGAATACTTATTCTGACTCATTTTTTTACCAGATAGCTTCCTGGCGGCGTATTATAATTATATGGCATTTTAAGATATATATATATATCTTAAAATGGATAATGAGTCATCTACCTGCCGATATAATCTCTACGCGAAGTCGGTCGGTGCGCTCAAGCCATTTTAAAATCCTTATTGGGGAGTGCCATCTTTCCTAGCGGGGGACAAGATTGAAACGGGAAATCAGTTAAAAATTATCACAAAAATTGGGTTGAAAACCCCGTCCTTATAGGACGGCTTTGTAAGTAAAAGCATAAACTCAAATCCGCTCTATTAAGATTAAGAAAATATAAAAAATTAAAAACCTATAAATATTTTGCTATATACTAATAGTAATTCAAAAAAAGGAGGACTTAGGCTTGATAACAAACTATGTGTACAAGTTACGCCCCAATCAAACACAAGACTTAAAAATGTCCAATTGGACAGATATGTTGCGAAGTCACTATAACTGGTGTCTCAACGACAGAATCACTCAATACAGTCAGCAATTCATTCAAGGTAATTATTGCGACATTAGAACGCAAAGTGAAGCTTGCCCACTGACCAGTTGTGTCAGTAAAAATGGTGCAACCGGGGAACCCTGGAAAACAGGCAAAACTGATAAAGATGGAAAAGTCAAAAACCCTCGGCGCAATCCAGGCGACATTCAAATTACCGCACTGCCTGAATTGAAGACAGCTAGACCGTGGTTTGCGGGAATAGATTCAACTGTTCTACAACAGAACGTCAAACGGTTAGACACTGCCTACAAGAATTTCTTCGAGGGGCGTGGTTTTCCTAAATTCAAAAACCGCAGTAACTTTACTTCCTTCACATTCGCAATGGGAGTAAAAATACAAGGTAGTAAAATCTACTTGCCGAAGTTAGGCTGGATGCGTTTCCATAACTCCCGCACAATCCCCAATGGCTTTACCATTAAAGCTTGTGCGGTAAGAAAGCGACAAAATGGCTGGTATGTGTCTATTCGGATTGAGGACAAATCTGTTCCTGATTACACGACGAAACCACTGGAAAATGTCGTCAAAGTAATTGGTTGCGACTTAGGAATTGCGAAATTAGTCCATCTATCAGATGGAAGTCAAATTAAAAATCCCAAGTTTTCAACTACTAGAAAGGCTAAGCGTACCCTGAAGATTAGACAGAGACGTGTGAGTCAAAAAGTAAAGGGTAGCAAGAACCGCAAAAAAGCAGCCAAGAAACTAGGACTTTTCCACCAGAAGATTAGCGACAAACGCCAAGCATACCAATGGAAAGTTGCTAACCAAATAGTTTCTCGTAACGTTGACGTGATTGCTTTGGAGGACTTAAACGTCTCCGGTATGATGCGGCGGTGTCGAACGAAGGTTGACGAGGAAACAGGTAGATTTCTCAAGAATGGGCAGTCAAGGAAGAAAGGTTTGAACCGTTCTATCTCCGATGCTAGCTGGGGCGAATTAATTTTAAAGATTGAGTATCTCGCTGCAAAGCAAGGAAAGGTCGTGATCAAAGTTAATCCCAAATACTCTAGCCAAGAATGCCGGAATTGCGGTCACAGAGATAAGTCTAATCGAGATGGCGAAAAGTTTATTTGCACCGAATGCGGATATCACGAACACGCTGATATTGGCGCTGCAAAAACTATTCGAGATCGAGCTTTGAATTTGGTACGCGGGGACTCCGCGAAACCTGGCATTAGTGCCTAAACGCCCACGAAAATATCCTCACGCTCTCTGGAGCAAACGTGAGGAGTCTGGGAACCCTAGTAATAGGGATATTGAAGTAGAAATTCTTCAAGAATCCTCGTGCCTTCAGGCCGAGGAGTGTCAAACTAGATTGTACTGTTAAGAGTGGAGAATCAGTTAATTTTGCAGATTCTGCGATCGGACTATGAAGTCTGACCCCCAAAAAAACCATTTCGATCCTATTTTAATAGGATTACTTTCAAAAGACCCCGAAGGGTAGGGTAGGGAATCGGACTTTCTTTGTTTTTTTCAAAAAAGGGCTGAGTTCTAAAGCCGATTCACTATTAGCATTTTTTCAAATACCGAACCCAAAGCTGCCGAATAAGCGCGACTATCCAGAAAACTCGGCTGCTGCTGCATTTTGTATTGGATTTCATCGCGCTTTTGCTTTCGCAATTGGGCATTAATTCCGAGTGCGACACTCAAGTTAATATAAGACTCTTCGCTGTCAGCAATTAAATCAAACAACTGGATGTCTCGCAGGATGGCCGCCCCTTGTCGGGAACGCAAATTATTGCCATCTCTCACCACAGTGGGCAATCCAACTTCTAACGGATCGACTGTCGAATTTGCACCCGCGTAGGGATAGGAGTCGAGATAGACATCAGCCAGTTGTAACACTGCTTTCACATCTTCGCGATTGGCCAGGGTATTTAATAAAATTAAACGAGTGCGATCGATACTGTATTTATCAAAGATAGCAGACATTTTATTAATAAACGGCTGTTTGACGTAATCACCAGACCAGGTATTGCCGAAGGGATATAAAACCAGGACTGAATTAGGCACGGCTGCGATAATCTTTGCCCAAGTTTCCCTGAGTTCGGGAATAATCTTGAATGTATTAGCGCCGGAGATAAATACAACTGCTGTCTCGGAAATTCTCAAGCTTTTTCTCTCAAATTCAATACTTGCTTCTGCTTTTTGAATGCTATAATTGAAGCAAAATCCTGTCCCATCTAACATTACTAACCGTTCGCGATATTGTGCTTGCGCTTCTTGCAAAGGTTCCGTCAAAGTGCCGGAAATGTAGTAATCGATATTGCGGATGCCTGTAGTGACGGGAGATGCAAAATAGGTGGTCTGTAACCGCGCTAGGCGGTGCAAAGCTAGTAAAATGATGTTTTGAACGGCATTGGTGACGATCGACCCTACAAACAAAATATCCAGGTCATCGGCGCGAATCATCTCGACTTGACTGCGAAGTTCTTGTGGCAACTTCACCAGTTTGTCTGCCCGACTTTGACAGTATATATCCAAAGGGCGATCGCTCGCGTTGAGGACATATAAAATAATCTCAAATTTCTCTCTGTCTAAATGATCAAAAGCCGGGATAGTGGTAAAAGTTTCTGAAATGGGGGCGAAATTTGCTTTGAGAATGCCGAGGCGAATTTTGCCTCTGTTAGCGGGGCGTTTGTCAAAGCTGAAGTCAATCTGATGTCCCCTAGCTTTTAGGATAAATTCTAGAATATCCGAGCGCTTGGTATAGACATTTTTTAAGTTTTTGGTGCTAAAATAGAGGGGGACAAAGTTAACGGTATCTGCAAAGATTAAAGCAACATTTTGCCAAATCTCGGAGTCAGGATTGCTAAAAACGCGACTGTGAACTAAATCTACTAATTGCTGCATATAGCTACAATAGTTCTCGACTTCTCCCACTTCTTTAAAATAACTGGGGAAGTAAAGCATAAACTCCAGCAAATCGTTAAAAAACCACTGTGGAACAGCAGTTCTGCCATACTGTAACGGCAACTGATCGGCCCGGCGATACAGCATCGCTGCTAGCAAATATTGGATAGCTTCTGGGGCTTCAAATCCTTTAGCAACGTATTGAGATAAATCCTCAGCTTCCCGCTGTTCGGCATCAGTCAGCGGCTCGTCTCTCATACCGCTTGCTAATAGCATTTTCTGCGCTTTTCCCGCACTGCCAGAATAGCTGCTTTGCAGTTTATATGGTGGTGCAGATAGCCAAAATTCGGCTAATTTCTGGCGGGCTTGACGCAAATCTGTTAAGGCAGATTCATGGGATGTGCTATGATAGCGATCGATACAACTGGACAGCCAACTGAGAAATTGAGGCGACTCTGGGTTGAGCTGAACTTTGATAGTTTCCTGATGCAATCGCAGGGATAAACGCTCTAGACTTCCGCCATTTCGCGGCAAGGATAAGCTGGAAAATGGACTCGGCAAGTCGGCTACTAAATCTAGCTGATTGAGGATTTCAAAACATCCGCCCGATGTCAGATTGAGCACTTGAATTAGGGGATGGTTGAGCGGCAAGCTGCTCAGCATTTGAGGGTTATAAACTGACATCAAAGTATTTTTGATATCTGGTTCTTGGTTGTAGGGAGATTTCAGAGGCAGATTGAGCTTGAATTTTAATAATTCTAACACTTTACCGGGAGATGTTAGCAAGGTATTCAAATTTACGAGTAGGCATTGATTGTCATGGCGTTTATAGAATTCTAAGATGTGGCGATTATAAAGTTTCCATATCTTTAAGCAAGATTCTGGGTTTTGTGAGAAAAATGGGATGTTCAACCGCAAGATTGAATCGGTGACATCCCAAGGATAGCGGTAGACAAATAGATAACGAGCATTGGGGATGATTTGATTCCAGAAATCTAACATTAAACTGGTGCGCGGATCTTTCCAACCCCAAAGTTCTGAGTGGTTGGATCGAGATTTGACTAATTGCTTCGCCGGCTCTATATTAATGTTAAGTTTTTGCGCGTCTAGCTGTTCGCTTTCCGTCCAACCCCAATCTGGAAAACCTGTTTCGTCAGACAAAGAGCAAGTTTGCAGAATTGTTCGCTGAAATTCTACAAAATCACTATCTTCAAAGTAACCTGGGGGATTCCAATAGTTGCCTTTCAGGAGATTGTTTCCCAAGTCAAGACCTATTTTCTGTAGGAAAGCCGCCGTGAGAGAAGTTCCTGAACGGTGCATTCCAGTAATAATGAGTACAGGAGAATTGGTTCCACTATTTAATAACATTTATTACCTTCTTTAGGATTAAAAAAACTTACTTGTGGTTAATTAGTCTATTCAACTGATATATACTTACGTATATACGCTGAGAAAAATTTTGTTATTTTTGTAACAGTATGCTATTATAAATACCATCTTTTGTCCCAAATGAAACAAATTTTGCCTAAAAAAACTTTTTTGGAAAATTCGCATAATTTTTGGGAAAAAGCACTGATAGATAATTAGGGTGTAGTAGCTAAGTAAAATTAGCCCTCGCCTGTTTACAGTAAGCAGGAAAAAACATGGCAATATTTCTGGGTACATCCTTAGATGACACTCTCAAGGGCGGGTCAGGCAACGACAGCCTTTTTGGGGCAGACGGCAATGACTCTCTTACTGGTTCTGGCTCCAATAACACCTTAGATGGCGGTGCGGGCAATGATACGATCAATACCCAGTATGGCGGTGGCGGCAATGTGCTGCGAGGTGGTGCGGGTAACGATCTCTATCTTCTGTCGGCAAGCCAGTCGAGTCAGATTCAGGATACCGATGGCATCGATAATGTGTTGATCGGTTTTAGTACCTCAACCAGCATTGCCCTGTCGCTGTCGCCGGGAATTCTGGGCTTAGGGCGGCAAGGTACGAGTCTGGTAGTTGATATCAACAAAGACGGGAT
>NZ_JAUBTT010000115.1:0-13336 GCF_036705125.1 Microcoleus sp. B7-D4 | reverse complement strand
TCGGCAAGCCAGTCGAGTCAGATTCAGGATACCGATGGCATCGATAATGTGTTGATCGGTTTTAGTACCTCAACCAATATTTCTCTGTCCTTGACAGCGGGAACTCTGGGCTTAGGGCGGCAAGGTACCAGTCTGGTAGTTGATATCAACAAAGACGGAATAGCCAACCCTACGGATGACTTGGTGATTTTAGACTTCTTTGGTGCATCCCCAACCCTCGCGGGTGCGGGTTTGATCGAAACCATCAACAACCTCTCTGGTAGCGACATTCTGGCTGCTAATTTACCAGACTCACCCACAGCGCCGACACCCACAGCGCCGACACCCACCGCGCCGACACCCACGGCGCCAACACCCACGGCGCCAACACCCACGGCGCCAACACCCACGGCGCCGACACCCGCCGCGCCAACACCGGTTGCACTCCCACCGCTGCCACCCACACCGACACCCACACCGGTTACGACGCCCACACCGGCTACAACACCCACACCCGTTTTCACTCCCGCGCAAGCTCAGACGATCGCACTTCCGATCGCACTCACAGTCACAAGCGCGCCCGCACCGACAGGCTCAGCGTCAGGGAATATCGGCAGCAACAGCAATGACGCGATAATTGCGATCGACGCTAACAGTCCCGTCTACGGCAACAAAGGCAACGACACCTTAATCGGCAATAGCGAAAACAACACATTCTTCGGAGGCAAAGAAGACGATGCCTTATTTGGCGACGACGGCAACGATCTCCTATTTGGCAACGACGGCAATGACACCGTGATTGGAGGCGACGGTAACGATATCGAGTTAGGAGGAAAAGGTGACGACGTTTTGTATGGCGGCGACGGTAACGATGCCATCAGTGGCGATCTAGGCAACAATACCTTAGCCGGCGACGCTGGTAACGACAACCTCTACGGCGGTAAAGATAATGATGCTTTGCTGGGCGGTACTGGCAACGATTTCCTCTATGCCAAAGAAGGCAACGACATTCTCAGTGGCGTTGACGGCACTGCTGCTAACCCAGGGCTAGGCGAAGTCGATACCCTGATTGGCGCAGAAGGCAACGATACTTTCTTGCTGGGAGATGCCACCAAGTTCTATTACAACGATGGCAACGATACCGGCACTGGCGCAGGCGACTACGCTTTGATTGTCGGTTTTAACCCGACTGAAGATATCCTCCAACTTCAAGGTGCTCCTAGCACTTACCAGTTAGGTGCTTCACCCGAAGGATTGCCTGCTGGAACCGCTATCTTTAAGAAGACGAATGGCGCGGATGAATTGATTGCGATCGTCCAATCAGTTTCTTTCCTGGCTATTGACAGCACCTCTTTGCGCTTCGTCTAAGGGCAAAGTTCGATTCCCCTGGATCGATCGGCGGTTGAAACCGCTTCTTGTCAAACAAAGTCCCTCTTGCTTGAGACTGAGAAATTTAAGTTAGATTAAGTCCTGCCTTTGGTGCAGGACTTTTTTGTCGGGTGGAGGGGCGATCGGGCCCACGCAAAATTGACAGAGGACTTACGCATGGGGATCAGAAACCGGGTTTTTTACGAAAATACTTTGTTGAAACCGCTAGATTGGGTAAAAAACCCGGTTTCTTTGGTCGGAGTGCCTAAGTCCTGTTAAGCTGTTCGGCATTTAAAGGACTTGCGTAAGGTGCGTCAGCATCTAAGGTTTTCCGTTTCAGCGTAAGGGTTCGCGAATGACGCACCCTACTAGCCTCGTTACTGGTTTAAATGCTCCACAGCTTACACTCAAAATCGCCTGATCCAAATCAGAAAATAGGTGTATAATGTTTTATAGTCGTTTTTGAGCGTAATTGCTACAAAGTGAAAACAGCTAAAAAACACTAAGCGCGGGCGTAATTCAGCGGTAGAATGTCAGCTTCCCATGCTGAACGTCGTGGGTTCGAGTCCCACCGTCCGCTTGCGCGAACAGTATTTAAAACCCTTGAGAAATCAAGGGTTTTGGCGTTTCTAGGGCTTGTTTTCCGTGATTGCAAAGGATGTTTTGGAGATAAAGATCGGGTTTTGGATAGCTAGTTGGAGATAATTTGGAGACAATTTGGAGACAATTTTGACTGTCTCCAAATACAGATGGGGTCGATCGCCTAGCTCTGCAAGTACGTCCAGCACCGCCCCTATATAGCAGTCCTAAATCAGTCGCAAAATTAATCGAGATCAGAATCCTTGTAGTGCAAGCATCTTTCTCGCGTAGGGTTTTGCAAATCATTTAGGATTGCTAGATCCGCCAATTCCGCCCTGGACTTTTTATGATTGAGCGCAACAGGTCCAACCTGTGATAAACTTTTTCGGCTGGTGGCTTAGGTGTCGGACCTTTGTCTGGGTCTTTGTCCGTCTTCGAGCTAGCTAAATCTTCCTCAAATGACCCTAGAATCAACATATTAATAGCATCAAAGGGGGCGTAAATGCTCCAAAATCTTGCCATCCAAATACACAGAATTAATTACTTTCTCCGACGTATCACACCACTTAGCCACAACTGCACTCGGTACGCCTTTACCAACCTGCTCGCTAATAAAAGTATCCCGACAAGAATAAGGGGTGGTGGTTTTGCGGTCTTCTTCAAACTCGCGAGTTTTCTCAGTAATTGGATCAACCAACTTATGCCACGTTCGTATAGTGAAATTGCTGTAATTAATCGCCCCGCCCTTCTTGGGTGAGGGAAAAACCAGACTGTTGTTGTCCGTCAAGTTTTCCGGCTCAAGCTTTCTTAAAAACTCGCTCAATTCCTGATTACAAGGAAATTTGCGGCGCTTGTTATTTTTACTACCATCAACCCTAGTTTCCATCCCGCCCGGATGCTGTACACTGCCGTTAAACACAATGTGAGAAAAGTCGGAGGCAATATCGCGCCACCTCAAACCAACAGCCTCGGAGGGACGGCATCCAGTCATGAACCAAAACTGCACCAAAGGGTAGTAGTAACAAAGCTTCTGCCCTCCATAACCCCTGCCGTTCCAATTTCCCCTGTGGTTCTTGAAGGCTTCTAATACCAACGCCTTTTCTTCGGGACTAAAAGCGTTCGGTTCGGGGTCACTTTGCCAGTTGTGTTTTGGCAAGTCGGCTGCCATTCCGTTAAAAGGGGAAGTGGACAACCTGGTGATAATTTTAAATTTAATTCCCCATTCAACCGCTGCATTTATATAAGTCAAGATTCGCTTAGTCATGCTGTTAGTAGTATCGCCTAGCAGCCACGCGCGTATTTGCAAAGCATCATCCTCGGACAAACTTTGGTAGGGACAGCGGTTAATATAAGCCTGAATGCTCGTTACTAAATAGTGAAAAGTTGTGGGCTTGACAGCAGGTTTTTTGAACTCTAAATATCTCTCAAACAATTTAGTTAGAGTCAGTTCGGGCTTGGACTTGATAGTCTCAACGACGGTCAAGTGAGTTTGCGACTTGTACTTTTTGAGGGTAGGGTCAAAACGCTCGAACTTGATGTCGGATTCAATCAGTTGGGCTTTAGCTTGTGCCAATTCCCAGTTTTCAGGGGTGTCAGGTAGGTTTAGGTACAGGTACTTACGATCGCCCCCGTAAATCTGCCTGGGCAACTGCAAGCGCAGTCTACCACTGCGAGTCTGGACAACTACCGATCCTTTCTTGGCTCTACTAGACGCATCGGTCATGGTAAAATTTCAAAAGCAACAGGACAAGGCTAGCACTTTGGAGACAAAATAGGAGACACAATTCAGCTTTGAGCATACAATCCTCTGCCAGCAGGCGGTTGCATGACCGATACTTACTCGTCAATCTGAACGTCGTGGGTTCGAGTCCCACCGTCCGGTTTAAATTAATTTTCAAAATTCTAATTAGTGCTATCAATTCAATCTATGGCTTATTTCTTAACCGCTGCTTTATATAAGTTCGTTGAACTACCTGATTTTGCTGAGCTGAAAGCACCGCTAATCGATTGTTGCAACAACAACAACGTTAAAGGCACTATCTTGCTGGCCCAAGAAGGCATTAATGGCACTATTGCCGGCTCGTCCGAGGGCGTACACGCAGTGCTGGCCTTCTTGCGTAGTGACCAGCGTTTTGCGGATCTGGTACACAAGGAATCTTTCTCGGAAAAAGCACCTTTTTACCGTCTGAAAATACGCTTGAAGCGCGAAATAGTCACGATGGGAGTACCGGACATTAATCCCCGCCTCATGGCTGGCAAATATGTTAAGCCTGATGAGTGGAATAAGCTGCTTGACGATCCCGATGTTGTCGTGGTTGATGTGCGTAACGACTTCGAGGTATCTATGGGTACTTTTGAAGGCGCTATTAATCCCAAAACAAAAAGCTTTTCTGAGTTACCTGAATGGGTGCGGCGGGAAACTGCTTTACGCAATAAACCCAAGGTGGCAATGTTTTGCACGGGTGGTATTCGCTGCGAGAAATCTACTGCTTTTTTGCGTAGTCAAGGTTTTGAGGAAGTCTATCATCTCGAAGGCGGAATTTTAAAATATTTGGAAACGGTGCCGGAAGCAGAAAGTCGTTGGGAAGGTGAATGTTTTGTCTTTGATGAACGGGTTTCTGTTGGTCAGGACTTAAAGCCTGGTAACTATGAACTTTGTCGCGGTTGTCGTCACCCGATTAGTCAGGAAGATAAGGCTTCTGAATTCTTTGTACTTGGTGTGAGTTGTCCTCATTGTCATGACTCAAAAACTGAAACCAAAAAACAAGCTTTATCTGAACGTCAACGTCAGATTGAGCTTGCTAAGCGTCGCAACCAAGTACATATAGGCGCGCGCTACGATGCGAAGGAAAAAGTAGATGAGGCCTGCGACTAATATTATTATTCACTAAGCTCAAAGAAACCCAGTTTCTACGAAAAATCTTGTTTGGCGACGAGAAATATCGAAAGAAACCGGGTTTCTGACCCGAAAAACCCGATCGTGCGATCGACTAAACATATAATATGTCAGCAACATACCCGATTTTGTATTCCTTTCGCCGCTGTCCCTATGCTATGCGGGCGCGCTTGGCCTTGATGGTTAGCAATCGGGTGTGTGAGTTACGGGAAGTTGTTTTGCGAGAGAAACCACCAGAGATGTTGGAGGTATCTCCCAAAGGTACAGTACCAATATTGATTGATGTTGACGGGCGTGTACTCGATCAAAGTATCGATATCATGTTGTGGGCATTGAGACAACACGATCCTGACAAATGGTTGATGCCACAGCAAGGTTCTGTTACAGAAATGCTGGAACTAATCGCTCTATTTGATGATAGGTTTAAATATCATCTTGACCGTTATAAGTACCCGGATCGTTATCCAGGTGTTGATGCCCAAATACATCGTTATGAGGGTTCTTTATTCCTGGAAAAACTCAACTCACAGTTAAGTGCCACTAAATATTTGTTTGGTAACAATGTAGCATTGGCTGATATGGCGATCGCACCTTTTGTTCGTCAATTTGCTCATACAGATCAAACTTGGTTCAACGAACAGCCTTGGCCTGGGCTACAAGCTTGGTTAGCAGGGTTCACAGAGTCGGAAATTTATAGCAGTGTGATGCAGAAATATCCGAAATGGGAATCCGGGAATCTAGGCGTTATTTTTCCTTCCTCGTAATTAGTTATTCAGGACTTACGGACTCAAGGGCGTTGAATCAAGGGTTTGAGATTGTTTCACTAGGTTTTCTTGGGACAGAAAATGGTAGTAGGTGCGTCAGTCCTATTATACTTATTCGCTGTCAGCATATTTATTCAATGCCCAAAATGTTAGTTACCATGCTAAACTTATTGTTTTCCGAATGCCAGATTGACCGAAAGCATCGAGGATACCCGCCACGTGATTCATTCCTTCGGAGACTCAAGACGGAGAAATCAAAAACGTGTATCCGATGAAACTTGCCGAACGTATTTATCCGTGGTGTCAATGCTTCAAATCTAAAATCTAAAATCTAAAATCTAAAATCGATTGACTGTCATTTGACTAGAAAAGTGACGGCGGCAAAAATCGCATTTTGCTAAAATTTTTAACTTGAAAGGCGTTAGTGTATTCTAGTAAGTATTGTCAGGCTGAAATTATGATTGATGTTGGTTCGTTAGTTCGATCGCCCAGAAACGATTTGGGAGTCGGAAAAGTTGTTGAGGTATCGCGTATCGAGGCGGTAGTTGAATATTTTTGCTCAGTTAAAAATCGCATCCGCAAAACCGTGCCCTTAAGTCTACTGCAAGAAGCTAGACTTCAGCGCCAAACCCGCTGCTACCTCTGGAGTACCACTCAGGAAAGATGGATAATTGGGCGAGTTTATGATTGGGATGAAGATAAATTAGAGTACGAAATTGACCTGCCCGACAGCCAAAGTTTGCAAGCTGTTGAAACCGAACTTTACGTTCGCTGCAATATCCCGATCGCCGATCCGATCGACATTTTAGCAGTCAAAGGCCAAGAAACGCCGTATTTTCACGATCGCCGATTGGCATTTGTTCAATCTGCGATCGAACAGCGGGCCGTCAGCCGCGGCATGACCGGTTTAATTTCTGCTAACATAGACCTCTATCCGCACCAAGTTGAAGTCGTGCGGCGCGTCCTAGAAGACCCAATCGTGCGCTATTTATTGGCAGACGAACCAGGACTGGGAAAAACAGTAGAAGCCGGCACAATTCTCCGCCAATTCCTGCTAGATGAACCCAACGGACGCGCTGTGGTACTGGTTCCGAAATACTTGCTCGAACAGTGGCGGCAGGAGTTGGAAAATAAATTCTATTTGTCTCATTTTGCTGACCGAGTGCAGCTTGTTGCTGTTAGCGAAATCAATCAAATTAGCCGCAACGCTAACCTGGATTTTCTGATTGTTGATGAAGCGCATGATGTGGCGGCAATGGCAAATTCGAGCGATCGCGCTCAGCAGCAGTCCTTTGAACTCTGTCAGAAACTAGCTCAGAAAAGCAAAAATGTATTGTTATTATCTGCAAGGCCAGTTCTCGGCCACGAGCAAGATTTTCTAACGATGCTGCACTTGCTAGATCCCACAACTTACCGTCTTGATGACCTGGAAAGCTTCAAGGAACAGGTGCAAAACCGTCAAGAAATCGGCCGCGCTTTGCTAGATTTCCGAGAAAATTCCCAGCCTGCTGTTTTGCAAACAAAACTCGCTCAACTTCGCACTATTTTTGCCAAAGATGATTATTTAATCGGATTAGCAACAGAGTTAGAAAGTTGTTTGAAAACTAAAGAAACAGCAGAACAGGCTCGGCTTGTCCGAACTATTCGCACTCACGTTAGCGATACCTACCGCCTCCATCGTCGCATCCTTCGCAACCGCCGGGATGCGGTTGAAGATGTGATTTTCGAGCGAGATGCTGTCCCCAAAACTGAGTACGATCTGAATGATGAACAGTGGTCGGAAATTCAAACCGTACTCGATAAATGGCGCACAGTGGCTCCCAAGTCGAGCGAATATCAGAGAATTTTTCTGCTATTTTTCCGCGCTTCTGGTACTTGGCTGAATGTTTTAGAACGGGTTGTCAAAGCTCGTTTGCAGAAAAAATCGACTCCAGAACTCGATCGCGAATTTGGACAAAATGACACGGCGATTTTGACCAAAACTGCGCTGTTTCCCGAAGAAAGGGAAATGCTGGAAACCTTGCTCAATACCCTGGAAAAGCCCCAGGAAGGGCTGGATCGACTGAGTTTGTTACGAATCGCGGTTCTCCGATTTCTGGCAGTTGCTTTGAAGGTTCCGCGCGAGTATCACAGCAAACCTCGCGATTTGCTGTCGAGAATTCAACAGCAAATTAAACGACCGATTCCGGGCGAGCGTTTCCCGAAAATTGTGATTTTTACCAGTTTTACTGCAACTTGTAAAGAGATTGCGGAAAATTTAGCTAAAATCTTTGGTAAAAATGCGATCGCCAGCCATGACACGAGCAAATCGGCTGATGATGTTGAGGCTAGTCTCAAGCGGTTTAAGACTGAGCCGCATTGTTTTATCTTAGTGTGCGATCGATCGGCCGAAGCAGGGGTAAATCTGCAATTGACAGATTGGTTAGTTCACTTCGATTTGGCGTGGTTTCCCAACCAGTTAGAACAAAGACTCGGCAGAGTCGATCGCATTGGCAGCAAAATGGGAGTGCAATTTTGTTTGTTTGCAGGCCCGGATTTGCCAGAGAGTCCCCACGAAGCTTGGTTTCAAGTTTTAAAAGATGGGTTTGATATCTTCAACAAATCTATTGCCAGCCTTCAGTTTTATGCTGAGGAAAAACTTCTCAAACTTGAAGAAAAGTTGTTTGCTGAGGGAGGCAAGGGCTTATCCAGCGAAATTGAAGCGATTAAAACTGAAATCGCACAAGAGAAAATCAAAATTGACGAACAGTACGTTCTCGATGAAATTGATACTCTGGATGACAGTGCATCTCAGTATTTTGAATCTCTCGACAACTGCGATGCTAAGCATAAAGAAATGCAGCGGGCTACTGAAGGTTGGTTGTGTCAAGCTCTTCACTTCAAACAAATCGAACATCCGAGTATATCGGGGTTGATGCGCTATAAACCTACTCAAAAAACGTTAATTCCCTCGAACGATTTGATGACCAGATTGGTTCCTTATTGCCAGCAATATGGTAGTTACAATCGCCGCATTGCTTATCAGAATGCGGATGTCGCTCTTTACCGCATTGGTGAGGGGTTGATCGATGCAATTAGCTCTTATATTCGCTGGGACGATCGCGGTCAAGCTTTTGCCATGTGGCGGCATGATGAAAGTTGGGATGCGGAGCCCGGGAAGGAGTGGTTCGGCTTTCAGTTTAATTATTCAATCCAGACTGATGTGCAGCCAGCCAAGCAAGTTTTGCAAGCACAAAACATCGAAAATTACAACTTGAAAGCTTTGCAGCGCCGCGCTGATGCTCTGTTTATCCCAATATTTGAAACTGTGTTTGTAGATGCTCGCAGTGAGCAGATGTCTCTGGTGGAAGATGCGGAACTTCTGGCGATTCTGCAGCGGGATTATAAGGGGAAAGGTGGGCCGAATCGGGATTATAATTTGTCGAAAAATCGCACGTCGCTGATTGACAGTTTTGTCGATCCGCTAGAATGGGATGATTTTTGTCAAAAGGGACGGGTGGTATCGGAGGAGTTGCTGCGCGGGCGATCGGCTTTTGTGGAAATGTGCGATCGATCTGCTGTTACTGCTGCTATCCAACTAGAAAACCGGGTGAATCAATTGCAATTGCGGTTGAATCGACTTTCTAAATCCGAACAACTTTTAGAATCGGTTTTGGCTGATGAAATTAGTACGGAAAGTTTGTTGAGTCAAGCGGTTTTAGCTGGGATTCGCCGCCCGCACATGACTCTTGAGTCTGTGGGATTTATGGTGATTTCTGGGCGTCCTCCTGTAAAGTCGGAGGATGAGGGATAATTTGTTTGGGAGGGCGATCGCTCTTTTTGGGGGCGATCGCTTTTTAGCAACCGCAGATGCAGGCGGATAAACGCGGATGGACGCAGATGAAGGAAAGGGCGATCCGTTTTATCTAAACTGGGGAAGTGACAGCAATTTTTAGGTTATGGGACTGCAAAAATGATAAGATAAAAGCAGTAGTAATGAGTAGCAGTAAGGAACCCCACGCTTAAAAGCGGGGGCTTTTAGGAAGTCCGGCTCGATCGCCAGCGGTGCAAGAAGAAAGCCCGAACCTTACCAGAGACAGGATTAGACCTACGTTTTTAGAGTCATGATACCGGAAAATGCGACGCTAGTTTTCCGCTCTATCGCCAAAAGTTAAACAGGATTAACGGGGTTAAACCAGTGCTTTTGGCATAACAAGCTCCTAAAACATTCAAGGGAGCGAACTTTACCCAGCAATGGAGGACTTTGTGTCTAATTTCGTTTTTGTACTTGATATCCACAAACGACCGCTCAATCCAATTCGTCCAGGATTGGCTCGCAAATTGCTAACCACTGGCAAAGCTGCTGTTTTTAAAAGATATCCATTCACACTCATTCTCACGGTAGAGATAACAGCACCCCAGGAACCAATCACTCTTAAATTAGACCCTGGCTCCAAGGCTACTGGAATCGCATTAGTGCAAGGAAAAGACGTAATCTTTGGTGCAGAACTAGCTCACCGAGGTCAAGCTATTAAAGCTGGTCTGGAGTCTCGCCGTTCATTGCGTAGAGGCAGAAGAAATCGTCATACCCGCTACCGAAAAGCTAGATTATTAAACAGAACTCGCTCGAAAGGGTGGTTGGCTCCAAGCTTGCAACATCGTGTAGAAACAACCTTAACTTGGGTAAAGAGATTGAGGAAAGTTGCTCCCATTGCTTCTGTTTCGCAAGAACTTGTGCGGTTCGACTTGCAACAATCAGAAAACCCAGAAATTAGTGGACTGGAGTACCAGCAAGGCGTTCTATACGGCTACGAGATCCGCGAATATTTATTGAACAAATGGGACAGAAAGTGCGCGTATTGTGGAATTACGGATATGCCACTACAAGTCGAACACATTCATCCCAGAGCCAAAGGCGGATCTAATCGAATTTCTAATCTGTGCCTTGCTTGTGATACTTGCAACAAAAAGAAAGGCACTCAAGATATTGAGCAATTCCTATCTAAAAAGCCCGATATTTTAAAGCGGATTCTCTCCCAAGCAAAACGTTCCTTAAAAGATGCAGCAGCAGTTAATTCAACTCGCTGGGCGTTGTTTAACGGACTCCGTTTGACGACTGGTTTACCAGTTTCTACTGGCAGTGGTGGCTTAACAAAATTTAATCGCACTCGTTTGCAGCTACCTAAATCCCACTGGTTAGATGCTGCTTGCGTAGGCAAAGTCGAAGAATTAAAGGTGCTGACTTTTCAACCGCTGTTAATAAAAGCAGCCGGACACGGTACTCGACATATGTGTGGCACAAATAGGTTTGGCTTCCCAGTTCGACACAGATCGAAAAAGCAGATCCATTTTGGTTTTCAAACGGGCGATATTATCAGCGCTACCGTCACCGCAGGCAAGAAAGTCGGTTCCTACGTGGGACGAGTTCTTTGCCGTGCATCCGGTTCGTTCGACATCGCTACAATGAAGGGAAGAGTAGCAGGAATTAGTCATAAATATTGCCAACCTATTCACAAAAAAGATGGCTATTCCTATGGATTTTGATTCAAGGCGACTGAAGTCGCAGCCGCTTTCCTCCCCATGTCGGTAGCCCGGGGCTTGTCGCTCGTTTTTTGGTGATTTAGTTAAAAGCCACGCTTCGGCCTGACATCAAAGCGCGTCGATCGCATGGAAATTAAACCGCACAGCCAAAATGAAGAAGTCTCAGATAAAAATTCTGCTCGTAGAGGACGATGGAGGGCTGAGAGCAACACTGGCAAATGTGTTGGAAGCAAATCATTACGGGTTGGATCGGGCAAATGATGGACAAGTGGGCCTAGACTTGGCAGCAGCAATTGAGTACGATCTAATTGTGTTAGACGTGCAGGTTCCCAAACTCGATGGAATTAGTCTATGTCGGCAATTGCGATCGCAAGGCTACCACAAACCGATCCTGTTAATGACGGCAAAGGATTCAGATGCGGAGATGGTGGCTCTTCTCGATGCGGGCGCCGATGATTACATCAGCAAGCCTTTTGCTACGGAAGTATTACTGGCAAGAATACGAACTTTATTGCGACGCAGTAAAGCACTTTCCCCAGGAGGTTCTACTCAGAATTCAGCGGCTAATACATTGACTTGGGGAGAGCTTTGTTTAGATTTAGAGTCTGGTAGAGTGACATTTTGCGAACAAATAATTTCACTGACACCGACCGAATATAATCTGCTGGAATTATTACTGCGAAATCCCGATCGCATCTTTAGTCGCAGTGCTATTTTGGATCGTTTGTGGGGATTTGATGAGGCACCAACCGATCGCGCCATTATCACTCATATTAAGGATGTCAGAAAGAAATTGAAGGCCGGCGGCTTAACTGAAGAAATCATCGAAACAGTTTATGGCATGGGCTATCGACTGAAACCGTACACCCAATCTGCATCGTCTAGTTCAAATAATCTTGGGATTGAGCGCACCAAAAAACATCAATCTCACGGGGTAGATAAGTCCGAAAGCTACAAAGTGTTAGAGCGGTTTCGGGGATGCTTCAACCAACAAATTGCTGTATTGGAACAGGCAAAAACTGCTCTATTAGCAGGAAATTTAGAAACAGAATTACAGCACGCGGCCAAACATGAAGCTCATAAATTAGCTGGCTCTCTGGGATCTTTTGGTTATCCCGAAGGCTCGAAATTGGCACGCTCGGCAGAGCATTTGCTAATAAAATATCGCTCTTTGACTGCTGAGGAAATTACCCGCTTCTCGGAATTGGTGACAGGATTACAGCAGGAATTAGCCAAAACACCGATTACATCAACGGCTGTACCAGTTTCTACTATTTCAACTTTCAACTATCGGGTTTTGGTAGTTGATGATGATGCTGCATTAACGGAGCGATTGAAAGTAGAATCCGAAGCTTGGGGATTGCGGATGAAAATTGCGCCGAATATTACTGCTGCCCGATCGCGTCTTGCTTTGTCAATGCCCGATGTGATGTTACTAGATTTAAGCTTTGCAGAGACAGAGGAAGATGGATTGACGCTACTGCGAGAACTGACCGAGCGATCGCCTAACCTGCCTATAATTGTCTTTACCGGACGAGATAGCCTTGCCGATCGCTTGGCAGTATCGCGCTTAGGTGCTAAGCAATTTCTCCACAAACCTGCAACCACCGAGCAAATTTTTCGAGCCATCGCCCGTGTTTTACCCACTCCCAAAACTTCAGAAGCGAAAGTCTTAATCGTAGATGATGACCCTGTGATGCTGGTTAAATTATCAGCGTTACTGACTCCTTGGGGAATTGAGGTGACAATTCTCAAAGAACCAGAGCAATTTTGGGATGTGTTAATTCGCACTGAGCCCGATTTAGTAGTGCTGGATCTAGAAATGCCGATCGTCAGCGGGTTAGAATTGTGTCAGGTGGTGCGACAAGATATCCAATGGGAAAATTTACCGATTTTGGTGGTGACAGCCCATACCGATCCAGAATCTCTCCAACAAGCCTTTGCAGCGGGAGCTGATGATTTTATTACCAAGCCGGTACTAGGGCCTGAATTAGTCACGCGGGTATTCAGCCGAATCAGGCGCAGTCGTCCTTTACTTCAGGGTGGGAATACTTAAATAAAACTTATACCAATTTTTTATGAGGCCCCGTAGAATCCGATCCCCCCGGCGCCCCCTTAATAAGGGCAGGGCGGTTTCATTCTCACCAAAAGGTTTTTGTAGGGGCGGTGCCCCCGTGCCCGCCCCCACCCACAGACGATTTCACAGGCGTTTGGGACATGGGGGCAACCA
>NZ_JAUBTT010000114.1:0-23301 GCF_036705125.1 Microcoleus sp. B7-D4 | reverse complement strand
ACCTTCCTAATCTCTGTCCGTCCGACTTGGGCTTCTGCCTTTTTCCTTGACCGCGACCCGAAAACAATCGAACTCAGGAAAGGCAACTTCGGAGCATCCCTAAAACCGGGTGATAATATTGCAATTTACGCCACGATGCCAGTTGCTGAACTGCTAGGAATTGTCCGGGTTCTGAAGCGTGAATTATTGTCGATCGATCGACTGTGGCAGACATCGGATCAAGGGCGACTGGCAAGGGTATCGCGCCAACAGTTCGAGACTTATTACACCAACCAGGAATCGGGTGTTGGTGTTTGGGTTAGCGCTGCCGAACTCTTCCCCAGTCCGATCGCACTTTGCCAACTTCGGCAGAACTGGGGCGATCGTTGGCAGCCACCGCAGCAGATTGTCCAGCTATCCCATAAACAGATGGCAGCAGTTGGTATCCCCCACTGAACATCGATCGCTGAACATCGATAACCTAACCGAGCGCTACTGTGTTAGAGACGATTTAACAACGTAGCGCCAGCCAACTAATCACCCACAGGACAACACAATGCTGCAAAACTCTCAACTAAGAAAAGACATCGCCGCGCTGTACGAAATGAAAAAACGATTAACGAAAACAGCAGAACCCGACGGCGATGTGCCCACCGAATTCGAGCTCGAAGCGCTGAAGGCCGAGGCTGCCATTGACAAGGCTATTAAAGCTTTGGAGGCCCTAGACGATCTAATTGACGACCCCGCACGAAACTAACCCTGATTACCCAATAACCTATGAACTCGATCGAGACAATCTTCTTTTACCGCAGTTTCCTTTGCTGGTGCGATCAGCAAGGGTGCTGGAAAATTCAGTGCTTGGACTACCATTACATCTACTCCGGGAAAGGTGGCAAGGAAGCAGCTAAGGCACAAGTCGAGTATTTCTTGAATGTGCGGCACGGCAAACAATCCTAGCCCGCTATACTGCGGGTATGGGGCAAAAGGTGAAACCAATTGCCAATTACCAATTACTAATACCCTTCATAAAAAAAGCCCTCGGCATTATGCTGGGGGCTCTTTGTTTGGGGTGCGATCGGGCGATCGAAATTACAGCCGCCCCGACCTAAAGGCCTCTGCCCTATCTTCATCCCGCTTGCGCTCGTACCACTCCTTCGCAACTTCATCAGCGTAAGCTCTCAGCTCTTTTTCAAGCCCTTCCCAGTCGATATTGTCTTTTTCGGGCGGGTTATTGATGCCGAGCATAAACCAGTAGTATTGCTCTTTCAAGCTATCAGCGCTATCTATGCTTGGCATATCGGGGCCATCTTCCTCACGCCCGCCGACCACGCAGACACTGGCCAATTTGTGATTCTTTTTCTTCCTTAAATCGCTCAAAGTCAGTCTGGCTCATTACTACCTTCCTCAAGAATTTCTAAGATTTTCTCAACATCTGCGAGCGTTGCGGTTGATTTTTTGCGCTGCGCTTTTAACCGGTTAAGTAGGTCGGCCGCTTCTGGTAAATCTTGGCTGGCAGTCGCTGGATTCTGTTCCAGGTCGGCGAGTTGCGATCGGAGTTCGCCAATTTCCAACCTTAATCGGCTTTCTGCGGGGTTGGGCTTGAGACTATATCCCCGCTCCAATTCCCGAATCTTGTCTCCCTGTTTGAGAATGGTTGCCTTTGCGTCTGCCAGCTCACATCTGGCATCGCTAAGCTGCTGTTGCCATTGGGCTTTCTCCATCTCGATCGCCCTTCCTTCGCGGTGTACTTCTGCCGCCGCGAATGCCGCTTCTTTCTTGAGTTGGGCGAGTTCTTCCCGATCGGCTGCCAGTGTTGCCAGTTGCGCTTGCAGTTCTGCGAGTTGGGCCTCGACTTGCTGGTGATCGGCGCAGGCTTTGTCGCGTTCGGCTTCGAGTACCCTGCAATCGCCGCGAACCTCATTCAATTCTTGCTCTATCCAACCTACATCAGCCTGCAATTCAAGCCTGAGCGATTCATCGTTGCCCTCGCGAGCGGCACTCAATTTTCCCAGCCGTTCCTCAAAGCTGGCTAACTTCTCTGCTAGCAACTTGTCTAGCAAGGGGGCGATGGTTGATTCTAAATCCCCACCTGTCGGCGCTGCACTAGCAGGTTTCATCCCCGTCGCTGACTCCAGCAACCCCACAACCCAAGAATTGACGCTTAAGCCGTTGGTTTCGGCGGTGGCCTTGATAGCTTCTAGCAAGTCTTCCCGTCCGTCCAGTCTCAAGTTGAGTTGAAGCCTTTTATTTGTAGGGGTTTCGGGCTTATTAGTTTTGCTCGTCATAGTCTTGTCTAGTAATAAACTAGCCACAGTCTAGCATAATGCTATTTAATTGTCTAGTATTACGCTAGCTTAAAATTAGCGCCTCTAGCTTTTTGTCTAGTGCCTTAATCGAGCTTTTGTCTAGTGTGTATGCTATAAAATACTAGACATTAAATGCTCAATATACTAGACATTATGCTAGTACACAAATAGCTTTTTATCTAGCATCTTAATCGAGCTTTGTGTCTAGTGTCTATGCTCTAACAAATACTAGACATTATGCTAGTATTTGTTAGAGCGAAACGGAAACGACACAAACCGCTCGCTACATACGCTCCACAACCAGCACACACAACCAAAGGACGAAGAACAATGACTCTGTTAGCCAACAAGTTCGTTCAAATCACCTCAAAAATCGACGCCACGAATGCCCAAATCGCAGCGCTACAAGCCAAGCGAGCGCGAGCTCCAAGACTATCAGCAACAGTTGCCTGACCCCTACCGAACCCTCCCATCGCTAGCGGTATCTAGTAGATTAGCTAGACAAAATTTTAGCATAAACTCACGATCAATACTAGACACAAAAACTAGCTTAATTACTAAATGTCTACTAGGCATAGTGCTAGTATTTATCTAGTACAAACAAAACCACTGCCCGAAAAAACTCCGACCGCCCCAGAACCGATCACCACACCGACACTACCGCGCCAACTACCCCAGCACGGCGCCGGCCGATCGCGCCAACAACGCCGGACATCGAGGGACGGCTTAATAAACTTTCGATCCAATCAATCCGCAAGCTGGCATCGGCTCCGGGAACCGACACAAAAGGGACGCGAGCAGCAATCGCAGCGAGGTTAAAGGCAATCGTCACAGAGTCCGATCTCCGGGACGCTAGCTAACAGTTGCCCGCCCCCAGCGATGGGAGGGTTCGCTAGCGGTATCTAGTACATAAGCTAGACAGAAATACTAGCATTGACTCACGATCAATACTAGACACAAAAACTAGCTTTATTACTAAAAAATTACTAGACATAATGCTAGTATTCATCTAGTACAAACAAAACCACCGCCCCAGAACCGATCGCCACACCGACGCTACCGCACCAACTACGGAGAGTGCTTACGGCGCCGGCCGATCTCCGCCTTGAAACTAATGCTCTCGTTAGTCTCGGTAAAGCGCATCACTTCTGATGTGCCAGTCTGCAACGTGCGTCCGGGCGAACTAGAAATTGCAGGGACGCTCGCGTCTGGCGCTCGGCAGCTTCGTAACTCAAGGGCGTGAAGAGAGCTCTCTTTCTCGACGGATTCTCTCGTCGAGAGCGGTCACTTTCAATCACGCGGCGGAGCGGGCACATCGACTCAATCCGAAAGCCTGCGAAACGATTCCTTTGCTAAGTCCTGGAAGCGGAAAATCAAACTATGGCCGAGCGCCCAACTTAAGATACTAAAACACAGAGCGGCTTAGACACCACAGCCCCGTCCAAAATGGACGGAACCTATTTTTACCCCCATGCCATCGTAAATTACTCTTATCAATAGCAAAAAATCATGAAAGCAGAACTGTCGATTGCCCGCCTGGAAGCTTCTCTCGATGCCAAAATTGAGAGATATTTCGATACTCTAGATACCGATCCTGACGTGCTCAAACAATTACTCGCCGAGAAGCGCTCCGAAAATACCCGCCGCGCCTATGAACGCGATGTCAATGACTTTTTAGTAACTATGACGGGGACGCCCGCCGTGCCTGATAACGTTTTGGAGTTTTTGCATCTTGAGGAACGTCAAGCGGTGTCGGTGGTGTTGAAGTACAAAGCTAAGCTGATCGACAAGGGACTCAAGGAAGCGACTGTTAATCGGCGGCTGGCGGCTGTCAAGTCGTTGGTGGAAATGGGCCGTAAGCTCGGTGCGTGCCATTACAGTTTGGAGGATATCAAGGGGGAGAAAATTGTCGGCTACCGAGATACAACCGGGGTTGATACCAAGACTTTTGAGCGGATTTTGGGAACGTGCGATCTGGCAACGAAAGCTGGGAAGCGTGATTATGCTTTGTTGCGCTTGCTGTGGGGTAATGCTTTGCGTCGCAACGAAATCAGTCAGTTGAGTGTTTGTGACTTTGACCCGGCCGGTAAGACTTTGCGAATTCTTGGCAAGGGACGCGGTACGCAAGCTGAGACGATCGATTTGGGTTCTGCGACAGTGCAGGCGATCGCCGATTGGTTGGAGGAAAGAGGAAGTTGCTCGCACGATAGCCCGCTTTTTATAGCACTTGACTCCGCTCACAGCGGGCACAGACTTAGTGGCGATGGTATCTGCAAGATGGTTGTCCGCCACAGCGAAAAAGCTGGTATTAAAAAACAGATGTCCCCTCACCGCATCAGGCACAGCGCTATCACAGCGGCACTGGACGCAACAGACGGGGATGTGCGGAAAGTTCAGAAACTCAGCAGGCACAGGAATTTAAACACGCTCATGATATATGACGACAACCGGGGGCGCGACCAACAGGACGTTACCGAAATGCTTGACTCTATGTTTTGAATGTTTTTATAGCGTTGCCTCAGTAATTCGTTAATTAGGGGCGTGTTTTTGCCTGCCATCAAATCTCTAATTTTGTGGCGATGACGCTGTAACGCCTAGCCGTGAGAAGGAATTAGAGTTTACAAATTGGGTGTTGTTGGGCTGGGATTCATTCAAGTGGTATCGACGTACAATCGGCAGCAGATGCGGTGAAAATTATTAAACAAGCTATGGAGGTGAGGCAAGGCCCGCCCCAAGCAGTGATGTTCCTCAGTCGTGCAGTAAAGGGAACGAAGCTCAAAGCTGAAGCTATAGAGTTGTTGGGAAAACTTGCACCCACCACCAAAGTTTGGCTGTTCGATGAAAGCCTGACCGAGGAGCAAATCCAGGATATCCTCATGTTCGGGCGCACAGCATCGAGCTTGTGGGAACCGGAAGATTTTGGTCTTTCACCTTGATCGTTTTTGTCAAAAAGTAGTACCTAACGGGACTTAGATAAAAAATGGTATAAATGGCTGAAAGCCTTGTTTAGTATAGTTTTTACCTCAAAAATACTTAAATCTTTGATAGGTAAAGGTTTCAGGTTATTTTACCCCCTTTGACGTATTTTCCTTGTCTAGCAAGGGTTTTAACCCTATTAACTGTGAAAATTTGTTTAAGTCCCGCTATCGAAAGGAAAAGTTAGGAAGTTAAAGAAATTAGGCTACTGAGAGACAAGTTGTGATATAAGCGTGCAACTATTTTTTTGTCGATATTAACCTAAGCTGAGCTCGATAGATTATGCAAGATCCGACTTTTCCGACTTTACGATCCGACTTTTCCGACTTACAAAGGCAGAGCAGAGGAAATATTATAGAGATAAGATGCGTCTCAAAAGCTGTGGAAGCAATTAATAGACTTTCATAGCTTTTGAACGATACAGTTATAATCAGGGTTTAACGCTACAAAAGGCACTTCTACTTAATTACTGACATATTGTTCTGAGTGTGCGCGATGATCGCACCTATCAGTAAAATTACGGCTATTTTTTAGCTCGTGATTTACAGAATAGTGCGTACATCATTGTTAGATCAGTAAATCCCCTGTGGACGAATGATATAAGGATGTATAAATTGTTTCAAGAACTATTTGCTCTCGAAGTGAATGTAAATGGGGGCATTTCTTCTCAACCTTTTTCTACGTTACTCACGTCCAAACAACGAAATGTTGAATTTTTACCTTCCATGACATTTTCTTTACACAAATTTTATTGATGTCCCTTGACAAGCATCTATCCAAAGAATTATCTTAAATATATCTAGAGATAGATGACAAATAAATAAGCTGAGGAGTAAAGCTTGCCAAAAGATTAAATTGAATCTACAGGGGGTAGTGGCTCGAAAAATCCGAGTATTACTGCTGCCAAGGCCTTCAAAAGCGGACGTATGGGTGCAATAGCAGCCTCCGGCAAGAAATCTCGTGCCGAGCCAACTTTTTGAAAGGTGCTGAAAGATTGGGAGGACAGTGGGTGCAGTTGACTGTCTTCTAAGTCAAAGCGAGCGCTCGGTTAACACAACAGCAATAGCATAATTCACCTATTGCTTAACAAAACCATCCAACAATAGCAGCGTACCGGAATAGGCTGCGGTTGGAGCAGAAATAAGAATTGATCGGAACCCCTGCCAATTGAGCACACAAATTATCGGATTACAGGAGTATGACCATTCTTAACTACAACGAAAGCACCTACCTGCAAGAAAATCCCGACGTGGCACAAGCCGTAGCTTCAGGCATTATTCCCAACGGCTTCGAGCATTGGGTAAAGTTTGGTTTTATTGAAAAAAGAACGCCACAAATTTCCTTCAACGAGCAATTTTATCTAGATGCTAACCCCCAGGTAGCAGCAGCAGTTGCCAACGGTAGTTTCTCAAGCGGATTTGAACATTATGCGCGGTTTGGAGCGGCTGAAGGTCGATCGCCCGTTGCCACTATAACACCCACAGGATCTCAACTTCAAGAAATCTTAAAACGCGGGTTTGTGCGGGTTGCAGTTAACGAAGATGCACTCGGATTTAGCAACCGAGAAGCCGACGGTTCATTTAGTGGGATTGGCATTGATTTTAGTCGCGCCATTGCCACTGCTTTGTTTGGGAACCCGAATGCAGTAGAATTCGTAGTCGTCAAAGCCGGTGAAGACTTTAATAGTGTTGCCAGTGGCGCAGTGGATATCGCCGCCACTTTGCCCACTCAATCTGTGCTCCGCGATGCCAGTTTAGGAGTAGATTATTCACCTACGGTTTTCTTCGACACTCAAGCAGTATTGGTGCGTGGTAATAGTGGAATTAGTTCTGTTAAGCAGTTATCAGGAACAACCATCGGCGTATTAGCAGGAACGCGCTCTGGGCAAAATTTAATAGATGCCGCCAAACGTGCCGGAATCGCCCTCAACATCCAAACTTTCCCCTCACAAGATGCTCTGTTTGGCGCTTACGATGCGGGGCAATTGGGGGCAGTTTCGATTAATCGCGGGGTGCTGAGCAATCGCATTCCCACATTATCCAATCCGGGAAATCAAGTTATCCTGGATGAAGCCATTTCTAAAGAGCCTTTAGCACTCATCGTGCCGGAAAATCAGTCTGAATGGGCTGATGTGGTGCGCTGGACGGTCAACGCTCCCATCCAAGCCGAATTCTTTGGCATCAACTCCCAGAATGTGAATGAATTTCTTGATGGAAATTCCGCCAGTAAGCGCTTCTTAGGCGTGGAAGGGAATTTAGGAGAATCTTTGGGACTCAAAAATGATTTTGCGTTGAAAGTTATCCAACAAATTGGTAATTACGAAGAGATTTACAATCGCAATTTCAATCCCGAAGTGCTGCCGCGCCAGCTCAATGAACTAATGTTTGTCGAGCCTGGGGGACTGCTTTATTATCCACCCTTTTCGGGGACTGACGAATTAACTGTACCCTTGGTAAATAACGACAACCGCAACGTTTTACAGGAAGTTTTAGACCGGGGGTTCGTGCGCGTTGGGGTGAGAAATGATGCACCTGGACTCGGTTTTGCTGACCCCAACGGCAATTTAACCGGATTTGATGTCGATTTGGGTCGGGGATTAGCAGCTTCCCTATTTGGCAACCCCAATGCAGTGGAATTCGTGATTCAGAAAACGGGGGCTCAGCGCTTCAGCGATGTCGCCAATGGCATTGTTGATGTAACTAGCCGCAATGCCACCCTCAACCTCAAGCGGGATGCTTTGCTGGGGGTAGATTTTGCCCCCATTAATACTTACGATGCTCAATTTGTGGTAACACCAACCGCCAGCGGAATTACCTCTTTTGAACAGCTTGCAGGTCGCCGAATTGGCGTGACTGCAAATACCACTTCTGAGGCAACTCTGCGAGAAAAGTTGAGTGCTTCGGGCATTAATGCGGAAATCGTAGCCTTAGATAGCTTCCCGACCCTATTTGATAGTTATATCAAGGGCGAATTGGATGCGATCACCGGCGATGGAGGTCTGATTGTCTCTCGTCTTCTCACCTTACCCCCAGACCAGCGAGACCAGCATCAGCCGTTTCCAGAAGTTTTGGGAGAGGAGCCTTTAGCAATGGTGGTGGACGAGAATCAATCCCAGTGGAAGGATGTGGTTTCTGGAGTTACTTATTCTCTTTATGAAGCGTTAGAACTGGGTTTAACTTCTGAAAATGTGCGCCAGGAAATCAATAGCTCAGATCCAGTTGTCCGCCGCTTTTTGGGAGTGGAAGGAAATGTGGGTGAAAGTCTGGGTTTGTCGAATAATTTTGCTTTGAATGCGATTTCCGCAGTGGGGAACTATAGAACCCATTTGACATCTAAGAAGAGGGTGCAAGCCTTCTAATCATCAGCCTAATAAAACAAAGGTTGAGCTTGGCAGTCGCCCCTGCCAAACTTCTCTCAAAGTTCTTCACCAAAATTTTACATCTTTCCATCCAAGCATTTGACCGTTCAATGACCCACCTTGCTTTAACTGGGACAAATCCTGATTTTCCTTGAGCTTTTTTTTCGGCTTTTGATGGCTTTTCTGAAAGTTCAAACTTGATTTTTGTCATAATTTCTGGATAAATTTTTTCTAACTCTTTTGTGAGATGTTCGGGATGATAACCATTGTCTAGTAAGAGTGTAATTTTCGGAATATTTAGAGGTTTGGACTTAAAATAATCGATGTTTAAAGTCAAAATTTCAATCAAACCAGCATCATCTGATACACTAGCTTTCGTGCAGTGGGTAAAGAAGGGAAACCCAAGTGTATCAACGGCTAGGTGTCTTTTTATACCATTTGTAGACTTGTAGAAACAAAACCCTTTTGACTCAATACTAGCATTACAAGTATTTTTTACGGCTTGTGAGTCTATAATCATCAATGTAGTCCATTTGGCTTTTTTTTTAGCTGTACACGCACTTGCTCATGTAACACCCTCATCAGCTCTTCTATGACTCCCTGTGTTCGCCACTGCTTGTAATGCCAATATACAGTGGAATAGGGTGGCAAGTCTTTGGGTAAGTCTTGCCAATTGCAGCCATTTTTTAGTTGATAGAAAATTCCATCTAAGATTTCTCTTTTTGTCCAGTTACATGGTCTAGTTCGGTTCTTTTTGGGCAATACCTCATGTAGTATGGGTTCAATTGTTTCCCATTCTGAATCCGTTAGACTGCTATAATAAGGCATGGCTGCTACTGGATAATGCTTTTACGGTCACGCTACCACAAGACCGTAAAAGATGTCAAATGGGTTCTATAATGCCTTATTTATTTGTCTATGGCCAACGCACTGTGTCAAAAAGCAGGAGTTAAGAGCGCAACAATTCGCGCAATCAAGTAGAAATGGAGCGAAAAAGTAAGAAAGAATTGAAGTACAAAATGTAAATTTACAGGCTGAGATCGTAATAAATACTCTGACGGAGATTTCAGCCTGTTTCTTCTCCCCTCATCTCAGTTTAACATTTCTTTAGAAACTTCCTCATGTGCATATCTTCGGCTTTTTTAGCTTTTATTCACTGAGATCCTCTAAATTCTGTGTCGGAAATGACAATAAAACAAAATGTATAATAAAAGCATCAATAAAAAAGAGTTAAGTTTTTTTTTATCCCAGTATTTTGGGTAATTAGCCTTATGTATACGCTCAACACAGGAGCACAATCAAACGTCTTTCCAGATGTAAATATAAAAGTTTACAATGATACAAATATAATGGAAAACATAATAATTTTTGTACAAGAAGACGAACTCAATCTAATGTTTAAAAAGATTTTTCCTGTTGCTTGGCAGGTATTTCCATTACCAGGAAAGACTGAAGGCGTGGAGAGATGGGGAAACACCATTTATCCCGGTCGTCAGCAAATCGGAGTTACTCGTAACCTTGAAAGTAATGCCATCTTTTTTATAAATGCAGTAGTTGTTGAACTCACTAAAGCATATTTTGACAATATAAATTTACAAGAAAAAATTAATGATAAAATAAAAAAAATAGCCCCGTCAATTAATCAAAAAATCGTCGATAAAAAAGAGTTTTTAAGCCACGTTCAAGCAACCATAGACCGTGATGAGAACGCAATAAAACAGGGAACGAATAATATTAATACATCTTCAGGAAACATAAATATAAGAATCGAGGCCACGGAAGGAGATCGAATCGATTATAGAGTGGATGACAGTGGTGGGCAACATCTAACTCTACTCGATTCGCCCAAGGCTGACGGCATAATTTATTGTCAAAATAACACGGAGTCTTTAGTAGCAATTGATTATTATAAAAACGAAGCAAAAGTTGTTACATGGCCAGCCGTTGCCAATGGAGACGAAGCAAAGTTTAAACTCAGGCGAAAACTTTTCTTTACATATGACAGTAACATCGGGCAAGGAGCGACAATCAAGGAAAAAATTACCAATCAAGTTCAATCAGTCGATTTAATGGGATATACAACAGTTGAAGCCAAACTAACATACGACCACAACGCTGGTGGGCAAAAAAAAATTTGGGTTATAACGGCCCGATAACCCCAACGACCGCAAACAATAGCGATCGCATCTAGTTCGGCAATAAATAAAAGAGGATGGAGCATGAGAGCGCAGCAATTCCTTGAAAACCTAAACAAGTTTTACAACCCTGGGAGGGCGGCCAGACTGGCGGAGAACAACCAATACATCCGAGGCGGATGGGAGGTATGGCTCCAGGTGGAAATCGCCCAAGCCTACGCCATAAATTACCCGGGGCAGACATGCGAAAGGGAAGCCCCATACCCTGGCCTACAAGCCAACCAATGGATAGCATTCAACAAGACTCTGAGCACAGCGAGCGCAGTACAAAACCGAAACCAAGCTGCCAGAAGCGATTTTTTCCTATATCGCCAAGGGATGCTGGCTGCGGCCGACGAAACACACATAGAACTCAAATGCATAAACAACTCCAACCCGAACATAAACGCGCTCACAGACGCCTGGAATCGATTTTACGCTGACATAACGAAGATCCGCGAAATTAAAAGGATCAACGAAACGATAAACGCCATAGCACTCCTGGCCACTTATGGCACATTCTCTCCCCCCCTCCCGGTCATCCCATACGGAGGAAACGCATACGTATGGGACCCCGGAAACAACCAAGTCACAGTCCTAAAGGAAGTGCAACAGAACGGCGATCAGCGTTTTTTTTTGGTAGCTGCTTCACCATAACCTGGCGGCACCTCTACCTTCAATGAAATGAAACAATGAAACACCAATCATGACGAGGAGAAAGCACGACCCCAATAGACATCTCCAAAAATTATCAAAGTCTCTCAGATAAATAAACTCACCCCTCAACACCAACACCCCACTCCTAACACATTTCAACCACCGACAAGCGCATTCCCCAATGCGACGGCGAGTCGCACCTTGCGAGTCAAGCCGGAAAACCCGCCAGGGCAATTACGCCATCCCCAACCCCTGCGGCGCTCACCGATATCCCAAAAAGTCGAACCCCCTCTATCTTTCTTGAAATTGACACAACTTTGAAGAATTAGAGAGCGCGATCACCCCCTAGTTACATATCAAAATACGGGCAGTTAGAAAGCGATCGCCCATCACCTCTCTATCTTTCTTGAAATTGACACAACTTTGAAAAAGTAGCGCGATCGCCCCTAGTTACCTATCAAAATCCCGGCAGCAAGGAAGCGATCTCCTCTTTATCTTTCTTGAAATTGACACAACTTTGAAGAAATAGAGAGTCCGATCGCTCCTCCACCCCTCCATCTTTCTTGAACTTAACCCAACTTTGAAAGTGTCAAAAAATATGCCAGTCCTCAATGATACCATCGCTCTTATGACACCAGAGACACCGGAGACACCAGCATCCTTAGAGGCAAAAAAACTAGCCATCAGTTACGGGGAACCGTGGCAATACCCGGAAGATGCTTCTAAAACTTTAGCAGAGGTACTGCAACGAGCCACTCAACACTCAACTAAAGGTATTATCTACATTCATCCTGATGGAACTGAGAAATTTCAATCTTATCGAGAATTATGGCAGGATGCCCAAAGGATTTTGGCTGGATTGAAAAAGCTAGGACTCAAACCTCAAGATAAGGTAATTTTTCAACTAAAAGACAATCTAGATTTCATTTCTGCTTTTTGGGGCTGTGTGTTGGGGGGCTTTGTACCAGTACCGATATCCATTGCTCCATCCTATGAGGAAGTTAATAGTACCACAAGCAAACTTCAGAATGTTTGGCAGATGTTGAGGAAACCCCTCGTGCTGACAGGTGCTTCTTTAGCTCCTAAAATTCGCGAACTATCAAAATTTTTTAATTTAGAAAAATTTCAAGTTGAAACTATTGATGAGTTGCGCGACTGCGAACCAGATTTGAACTGGTATAACAGCCAGCCGGAAGATTTAGCGATTTTGCTTTTGACTTCTGGAAGTACGGGTACGCCAAAAGCTGTTATGCAGAGCCATACAAGTCTCATCGCACGTTGCATGGGTACTGCTGCTATGAACAGTTTTACCAGTGAGGATACCTCAATAAATTGGTTTCCCCTAGATCATGTTGGGGGAATAATTATGTTTCACCTTCGGGATGTTTATCTAGGCTGTCAGCAAATTCATGCTCCCACAGAATTAGTTTTGCAAAAACCTACAAAATGGTTAGATTGGATTTCTCGCTATCGAGCTACGATTACCTGGGCACCTAATTTTGCCTACGGGCTGCTTAATGAAAAACTAGAAAACCTCCCCACCCAAGCAACCCCCAAATGGGATTTATCTTCGATGCGGTTTATTCTCAATGGAGGGGAAGCTATCACTGCCAAAACCGCTAGAAGATTTTTGCAGTTGCTCACATCCTATCAACTACCTGATACAGCAATCCACCCAGCCTGGGGAATGTCTGAGACATCTTCAGGAGTTACCTATTCGGAAACCTTTTTGTTAAATTTAACCACAGACGAACAAAAATTTGTGGAAGTGGGAGCGCCTATTCCCGGTTTTGCTATACGAATTGTGGATGATAGCAACCAGGTAATTGAAGAAGAAATAATTGGGCGGGTGCAGGTAAAAGGTGCCTCGGTTACTGGTGGTTATTATGAAAATACCCTAGCCAACCAAGAAGCTTTTACTGAAGATGGCTGGTTTAACACGGGAGATTTAGGATTTCTTCGCTCAGGGCGTTTAACAATTACCGGAAGGCAGAAAGATGTAATTATAATCAATGGACTTAACCACTACTGCCACGAAATTGAAGCGGCTGTCGAAGAAGTTGAAGGAGCAGAAGTTTCTTATACAGCCGCTTGTGCGGTAAGACTTGCTGGAAGCAATACTGATAAATTAGCTATCTTTTTCAATCCAAAATTTTGTGATGACGATGCTTTGATGAATCTGCTTAAGGAGATTCGCACTTCCGTAGTCAACAAAGTGGGAGTCAATCCAGATTATTTGATTCCAGTAGATAAAGAAACTATCCCCAAAACTGCCATTGGTAAAATCCAGCGTTCTCAACTTAGTCAGCGATTTCATGCAGGTGAATTTGAACCTATTCTCGAACAAGTGGATATAAGGCGGCAATTGAACCGTCAAAAAGAAGGCGAACTGGTAGCACCTCGTAACGAGGTAGAACAACAAATCGCTCAAATTTGGCAAAAAGTTTTAAACGTACCGCTTATTAGCATCAATGATAATTTTTTTGAATTAGGAGGAAATTCTCTTCTAGCTATCCAACTTATTTCCAGATTGCGAGATGCTTTGTTTATTGAATTGTCTTTACATCGTTTACTTGCTTCTCCTACTGTAGCTGAGTTAAGTTTTAATATTGAGTTACTGCGTTGGGCAGCCGAATCTGAAAGCGCCTTTATTAATAAAACAGAAGAAAAATACGAAGAGGGATATTTGTAAAATGACGGCAGTTGATTTTTTGGCATTACTCAAAAATTTAGGTATCAAAATTTGCCGAGAAGGCAATCAACTTCGCTATCGCGCTCCCAAGGGAGTAATGACATCAAATCTCAAGGAGGAATTGTTAGAGCGAAAAACAAAAATCATTGAGTTCCTAAAAGAGGCTCAAAATACTGTAATCTTAACTCCTCAAAGAATAAAACTTGTTAATAGGAATAACGATTTACCTTTGTCTTTCCCTCAGCAAAGACTTTGGTTTCTCTATCAGTTAGATAATCGAAACCCATTTTATAACGAGAGCTGCCAATTTCGGATTGTTGGAGTGCTGAATGTAGCTGCATTAGAGCAGAGTATCAATGAAATTATTCGCCGCCACGAAGCTTTACGAACTATCTTTACTATGGTTGATGAATTGCCCGTACAGCAAATCATTCTCTCTTTAAATATCAACCTACCAGTTAGAGATTTACAAGGTTTAAAGGAAGCGGAAATTCAACAGATAATTACCCAAAAAGTTCGCCAACCTTTTGATTTAAGCAAGCCCCCTTTGTTGCGATTCAGTCTGCTGCGTCTGGAATCAGAATATCATCTATTAATATTAACCTTGCACCACATTATTATAGATGGCTGGTCAATGGGAATATTGATTGAAGAGTTATCTGCTCTGTATCAAGCCTTTTCTAGTGGTTCTGCAAATCCATTACCAGAGTTGGCTATTCAGTATGGCGATTTTACTGTCTGGCAGCGCCAATGGTTAACTGAGGAATTGCAACAACGGCAGATTGACTATTGGAAGGAACAGTTAACAAATGCACCGCGATTATTAGAATTGCCAACAGATTATCCCCGTCCTTCGATTCAAACTTTTTCTGGAGCTATTAAACATTTTAAAATCAATTTTGATTTAACTGCTAAACTTCAAGAAATTAGTCAGCAATCAAAAACGACTTTTTTTGTCACGTTACTGGCAGCTATAGCGGTATTACTACACCGCTATAGCGGTCAGGATGATATTTGTATTGGCTCGCCTTTTGCCAATCGGAATCGCACGGAAATTGAATCACTAATAGGCTTTTTTGTCAATACTTTGGTGTTGCGGACTCAAATTAAAGAGAACCCGAGCTTTTCAGAGTTTGTCACTCAAGTACAGCAAGTTGTCTTAGATGCCTACGCACACCAGGATGTTCCATTTGACCAAGTAGTAGAAGCTTTACAACCAGAGCGTTCCCTCAGCTACAATCCCTTTTATCAGGTAATGTTCGTATTGGAAAATTTCGCACTAGATACTTTAGAGTTACCTGGTATTAGACTGACTCCAGAGCTAGTGGAACGGGGAACGGCTCAGTGCGATCTAAGCTTGTCACTTTGGCAAACAAAAACGGGCTTGCTAGGCTCGTGGGAATATAATACTGACTTGTTTAAAGCGGATACGATCGCTCGGATGGCGGGACATTACCAGACTTTGCTGGAAGGAATTGTCGCCAATCCCAAACAGAAGATTTTAGAATTGCCCCTGCTGACACCCACAGAAAGACAGCAGCTATTAGTGGAGTGGAACCACTCTTGGGCTGAGTATCCGCAGGATAAGTGTATCCATCAGTTATTTGAAGCGCAAGTGGAACAATCCCCTGATGCTGTAGCAGTGGTATTTGAAGAGGAACAGCTCACCTATCGCGAATTGAATGCAAAAGCGAATCAGTTGGCACACTATTTGCGATCGCTAGGAGTAGGGCCTGAAGTGTTGGTGGGGATATGCGTAGAACGTTCCTTTGAGATGCTTGTCGGAATCTTGGGCATCCTCAAAGCTGGCGGTGCTTACGTTCCCATAGACCCAAACTATCCCTCCGAGCGCTTGGCTTTTATGCTAGAAGACTCGTCAGTCCCAGTGCTACTGATCCAAAAAAAGCTAGAGGAGAAACTTCCTCCACATTCGGCTCGTGTTATCAGCCTAGATTCTGACTGGGAAGAAATTGCTGCTTACAGCGAAGAAAACCCTTGTAGTGGCGTCAAGTCAAATAATGTGGCTTACGTTATCTACACATCTGGCTCTACAGGCAAACCCAAAGGCGTTTTAATCGAACACAGATCACTCGTCAACTACACAACAGTTGCCCGTGCTGAATATGGCATCCAAGAACGCGATCGCATTCTACAATTTTCCTCAATTAGTTTTGATGTTAGTGCCGAAGAAATCTATACCAGCCTGATTTCTGGTGCAATATTGGTCTTGCGTACTGATACGATGCTGGACTCCCTTGAGGGATTTTTACAGAAGTGCAACAATTGGGAAATCACCGTTCTGGCAACTCCCACAGCCTACTGGCACGAACTTACCACCTTCTTGAGTCAAGGAAAAGTTGCCATTCCTCCATCATTGCGCTTAATCATCATTGGTGGAGAAAAAGCATTGCCCGAACGACTGAAAACTTGGCTTGAGTGTGTGGGACAGCAAGTTCGTCTAGTGAATAATTACGGCCCGACCGAAACCACTGTCGGAGCCACAATCTGCGAGCTATCGACAGCCAATACCACATTAAAGGATGTGCCAATCGGTCGTCCCATCGGGAATGTCCAGACCTACATCTTAGATGAGAACTGGCAGCCCGTACCCATAGGCGTTCCGGGTGAGTTGTACATCGGCGGTGCTGGTTTGGCACGGGGATACCTCAACCGTCCTGAGTTGACCACTGAGCGGTTCATACGCAACCCCTTTAGTCACTCTCCCACCGATCACCTTTACAAAACTGGCGATTTGGTTCGTTACCTGAGTGACGGGAATATCGAATATGTGGGTCGGATAGATGACCAAGTGAAAGTTCGCGGTTTTCGCATCGAAATAGGAGAAATCGAGGCAGCACTCAGTCAGCATCCCAACTTGCTCTCTGCCGCAGTTGCGCTTCGAGAAGATATTCCCGGCCAAAAGAGCCTAGTCGCCTACATTGTCCCCGTTCAGGAGTCAGCAGCACCCACTGTTAGCGAACTGCGCGACTTTCTCAAACAGCAGTTGCCCGATTACATGATTCCCAACGCTTTCGTCACCCTACCGGCACTGCCGATAACGCCCAATGGCAAAGTAGATCGTCGGTTGTTGCCAGCACCAGATCTCAATAGTTTGATTCCAACACTAGAGTTTGTCGCTCCTCAGACTCCGACAGAAGAATTAGTAGCATCTATCTGGAAAAAGGTTTTGGGAGTAGAGCAAGCAAGCGTCAACGATAATTTTTTTGAATTGGGCGGGCATTCGTTACTGGCGACTCAAGTCGTTTCCCAATTGAATTCTAGTTTGGGACTGCATCTCCCTCTGTCTAAGTTGTTTGAGTTGCCAACGGTAGCGAGCCTTTCTAGCTATATTGATGCCACCCTTTGGACAAGCAAAAACATCGAAAATATTAATACAAGTGACGAAAGAGAGGAATTTGAACTGTAATGGATATAGTTGAGTTCGTAAATTATCTACGCAAGCTGGATATTAACCTGTTTCTCGAAGGCGATCGCCTGCGGTGCAATGCTCCTCAAGGTGCTATCACCGATGAACTGAAGTCAGAAATGAGCGAAAGGAAAGCGGAGATTATCTCCTTTTTACAACAAGCCAATATTCAAACCACTACCACAGCGATCGCTCCAATATCCAGAACAGAACAAAACAGCTTTCCTCTTTCCTTTGCCCAACGGGGACTGTGGTTCCTCGACCAGTTACAGCCCAACAGTTCCTTTTACAACATCCCCCTGGCGTTTCGTCTGAGCGGTCAGCTTAATATCGCGGCTTTAGAAAGCAGCATCAACGAAATTATCCAGCGACATGAAGCCTTACGCACCAACTTCGCGACGGTAGAAGGTCAACCCGTTCAAGTTATTGCCTCAAGTTTCAATTGTCAGGTACAAGTGGTAAACCTGTTGCACCTGCCTGAAACCGAGCGAAAAACCGAAGCGCAACGATTGGTTACGGTTGAAGCGAATCGACCTTTTAACCTGGAGCGAGAACCTTTATTCCGAGTCACGTTGCTACTGCTAGACCAAACAGAATACGTTTTGCTGTTTACCATCCACCACATTATTTCTGATGGGTGGTCATTGGGCGTATTGCTCAAAGAACTAACAGAACTTTACAAAGGCTTTTGCACTCTTAAGCATCCAGTTTTACCAGAGTTACCAGTACAATATGCCGACTTCGCCCTTTGGCAGCGACAGTGGCTAACTGGAGAAATACTAGAAACCCAACTTCACTACTGGAAGGAACAACTCAAGAACGCTCCGAATTTATTAGAATTGCCCACAGACCGAGCGCGACCGGCTGTTCAAACCTTCCGGGGAGGATATTACTATGCAGCCTTTTCCAAAGAATTGAGCGTGGAACTTGCCACGTTGAGTAAGCGAGCAGGAGTCACTCTGTTTATGACGCTTTTGGCAGCTTTTCAGACATTGCTATACCGATACTCAGGACAAGATGACATCGTAGTAGGGACGCCTGTAGCTGGCCGCAACCGACGGGAACTTGAAAGGCTAATCGGCTTTTTTGTCAATACTTTAGTGCTGCGTACCGACCTCGGCGGCAACCCCAGTTTTGAGCAGTTACTCAATCGAGTTCGGGAAGTGGCACTGCAAGGTTACACGCATCAAGACCTGCCATTCGAGCAGTTAGTAGAAGCACTGCAACCAACACGCAATTTAAGCTACACGCCTCTATTCCAGGTGATGTTTGCTCTTGACGACGGAGGAGTACCTTCTATGGAACTGCTTGATTTAGCAGTAAGCTCGTATTCCGTGGAAAGCGTCACAGCCAAGTTTGATTTGACCCTATCAATGGAGAATACGGCTGATGGATTGGTAGCAGAATGGGAACACAACTCGGATCTTTTTGATGAGACTACCATCGTCCGGATGGCGGAACATTTCCAGACCTTGTTGGAAGGAATCGTCGCCAATTCCAAACAGGCGATTTCAGATTTGCCATTGCTGACACCAGCAGAGCGACAGCAGCTATTAGTAGAGTGGAACAGCACCGCTAAAGACTATCCCCAAGAGAAGTGCATCCATCAGTTGTTTGAAGAACAAGTGGAACGCACACCCGATGCCGTAGCAGTGGTGTTTGAAGAGAAACAACTCACCTATCGAGAGTTGAATGTAAAAGCCAATCAACTGGCAAATTATCTGCGATCGCTGGGCGTGGGGCCAGAAGTGCTGGTAGGGATTTGTGTAGAGCGTTCTCTGGAAATGATAATCGGTTTGTTGGGCATCCTCAAAGCTGGCGGTGCTTACGTTCCGCTTGACCCTGCATATCCGAAAGAGCGGTTAGCTTTCATGGTGGAAGACTCGTCAGTACCCGTTCTGCTTACCCAAGAGAAACTACTGGAGAAACTTCCTGCACACTCAGCGCGTGTTATCTGCTTAGACTCAGACTGGAAAGAAATTGCTTCCCACAGCGAAGAAAACCTGTCAAGCGGAGTAAAGCCAGAAAACTTGGCTTATGTTATCTACACATCAGGGTCTACAGGAAAACCCAAAGGCGTTTTAATCCAACATGAATCGCTAGTCAATTACACAACGGCTGCGAGTGCTGAATATAGAATACAAAAGTGCGGTAGCGAAGCGCTGCTGCGAAGCGCAGATCGTATTTTACAATTCTCCTCTATTAGTTTTGATGTCAGTGCCGAAGAAATCTATACCAGCCTAACTTCTGGTGCAACACTTGTATTGCGTACCGATACGATGCTGGACTCAATTGAAGGATTTTTGCAAAAGTGCAAGAATTGGGAAATCACTGTAATGGCTTTGCCGACAGCCTACTGGAACGAACTGACTGCTTTCTTGACTCAAAAAACGGTGCTATTACCCCCATCATTGCGCTTAATAATCATTGGAGGAGAAAAAGCACTGCCCGAACGACTGAAAACTTGGCTTGAGTGTCTGGAACAGCAAGTTCGTCTGGTAAATAATTACGGTCCGACAGAAACCACTGTGGGAGCAACGATATATGATTTATCGGTAGCGGACACGACATTGAAGGAGTTGCCGATCGGTCGTCCGCTTGGTAATGTCCAGACCTACATCTTAGATGGGAACGGACAGCCTGTACCCATTGGCGTTCCGGGTGAGTTGCACATCGGCGGCGCTGGTTTAGCACGGGGATACCTCAACCGTCCCGATTTGACCGATCAGCGGTTCATCCCCAACCCCTTTAGTGACTTTCCCACTTCTCGCCTGTACAAAACTGGAGATTTGGTTCGCTACCTGAACGACGGCAATATCGAATACTTAGGTCGGATAGATGACCAAGTGAAGATTCGCGGATTCCGCATCGAACTCGGAGAAATTGAGGCTGTACTGGCAAAACATCCGAACGTGCGCTCAGTGACAGTCATTGACCGAGAAGATGCACCTGGAAACAAGCGCCTCGTAGCTTATCTAGTCTCTAACCTTATTCCAGAACGTGTCCCTTATCACAGTGAATGCCAACTAGAACTAGACGGTAAGGCCATCACAATCCACACACAGGATATCTCCACTGGCGGCGTTGGTTTGGTGGGGGTGCCAGCTATCGAGCGAGGTAAAAGCGTCCGCGTGCATATGCAACTACCTGGAGAGAGCGAACCGCACTGGCTTTCTGGGACAGTAGTTTGGTCACGTCCACCACAGGCTGGGATTCGCTTTCATCTTACACCCAGCGAACAGGCTCAAATCGAGCAAAGCGTAGATTATCAGTTGGACACTCAAGACTTGTGGAAAACTTTGCAGCGCACAGTGACTCGCAACCTGCGCGACTACCTGAAACAAAAGCTACCTGATTACATGATACCGAGCGCGTTTGTGCTGATGAAAGCGCTGCCGCTGACACCCAACGGCAAAATAGACCGTCGCGCCTTACCCGCACCAGATAACTTTCACAACGAACAGGAAGACAAATTTGTCGCCCCTGACACCCCGACTGAAGCAAAACTGGCTGCTATCTGGGTTCAAGTTCTGGGATTAGAAAAGGTCGGCATTAATGATAATTTCTTTGAACTAGGAGGACATTCACTGCAAGCAGTTTCACTCGTATCCAAGCTCTCAGTAGAGATGAACCTTAAAGTTTCAGTCAAGCTTCTATTTGAGCATCCCACTATAGCTAAATTAGCCAAAGCCATCGAGCCGCTGTTCACCACTGAGCCATCTGTCAACCTAAAAGAACTTCAAACCGAAGTTGAAAAACCGATGATTGCTTCTTTACCCAAAATCACAGAACCCTCTCCATTTTTTAAACTAGAACAGCGCTCATTGCTATCCTTGTTAGCTGTAGGAAAAATAGCACCAGTTGATTCAGCAGCTCTGGGTTATCTTCCTATTTCCCTACTAAAAGAAACCAAGTTAACTCGCGATGAAGTCCTCCAAAAGTGGTTTGAAAACCTTCCGATGTGGGATGCTGTTATGGAAACTAAATGGGGTCGAATAGCGGGTCTAATCCTCCCTATATTCGAGGATGAACTATACAGCGACCAGCAAACACTCGTACAAATGGTTGTTGAAGCTTTAGAAATGGCAGGGCGAATCGGTGCAAAAACAGTTTCCTTAACGGGTTTAATTCCCTCCGCAACGGATTACGGTTGTGCGATTGCTAAAGCTATTGAGGGACGTAACGACTTACCGAAAATCACTACGGGACACGCTACTACCTGCTCTTCTGTTGTTCTGACTATTAAGAAAATTTTACAGATTAGTAATCGTTCTTTACAGCGAGAGAAAGTCGCTTTCATCGGATTGGGGTCAATTGGAATTAATACCCTGCGCCTGATGTTAAAATGTTTGCCGCATCCTCAATCGATTATAGTGTGCGATATTTACAGTAAACTGGAATCGCTTCAAAACCTTCAACGCGAACTGAGCGGTGATTTAGGATTTCAAGGTTCTGTTCAAATCGCTACCTCTTCATCTTCATCGGAACTCCCACCGGAAATCTACGATGCTACCTTAATTATTGGCGCTACCAACGTCCCGGATATTCTCGACATTGATCGGCTGAAACCAGGCACTCTAATTGTTGATGATTCTGGCCCACACTGTTTTTCCCCAAAACAGGCGATCGAGCGCTTTGAGAAACACAAAGATATTCTGTTTACCGAAGGTGGAGCGCTTCACGCACCTGACCCGATAGAAACGGTCATCTACCTACCAGAATTAATGAAGAAAAACATGGATGAAGATTCATGGTCAAACGAGTTTAAGCCTACCAATCCCCTAAACATTATGGGGTGCGTTATGTCCAGTCTCCTCTCTTCTCGTTTTGACAATATCCAGCCCACTGTAGGATTGCCAAATCTGGAAACTTGCGTGCAGCACTATCAAGGTTTAGAACAATTGGGTTTCCAGGCAGCCGACTTGCATTGTGAAGGCTATGTGTTGGAAGTTGAGCCAAAATAACCGCCAAATAGCAGAAATTAGCCATCATGCGTAGTTTTAAGAATCTCCGCCCCTTTAAAGGTGGAATGGGTGTTTTTTTTCTCGTCTGGTTCGGACAACTGATATCCCTCATCGGATCGGGTCTAACGAGCTTTGCATTGGGAGTCTGGGTGTATCAGCGTACAGGTTCAGTGACCCAATTCTCTCTGATTTTGCTATCGGCTATGCTGCCCAGTATCCTGATTTCCCCGGTAGCAGGTGCCTTAGTTGACCGATGGAACAGACGGTGGTGCATGATTCTATCTGACTTCGGCTCGGGGATAACTACAGTGGCGATCGCCCTATTACTCGCTACCGGAAGCCTTCAAATCTGGCACATCTACCTCGCCGTCAGCCTCAGTTCCGTCTGCAAAGCGTTTCAGTTGCCCGCTTACACTGCTTCGACTTCTTCATTAGTGCCGAAAGAATTTCTCCCTCGTGCTAGTGGTATGGTGAAATCAGCAGAAGCGTGCGCCCAGCTAATTTCACCGCTGTTGGCAGGAGTTTTGCTAGCAACCATACAGCTTCAAGGAATTATTTTAATTGATTTTGCCACCTTCCTTTTTGCTGTAACAACTCTGTTACTCGTTCGCTTTCCTAATGTTGTTAAAACTATTACTGTTTCAGAACATGAAAAAAGTTCACTCTGGCGCGAGGCACTTGAAGGCTGGGCTGTAAGGATTCAGGTCAAAAAAACTTAAGTGGCGGCATCTGGTAAAATAAAGGAATGAAAAAGCCCACAGCCACCAG
>NZ_JAUBTT010000230.1:0-2582 GCF_036705125.1 Microcoleus sp. B7-D4 | reverse complement strand
TTATTCGGGGTACTTCGCGCAGCGCTCAGATTAATCCCCTTTAAATATACCGAGGGACTTCCCGGCTGGTAGTTAAAAATTCAATACGCGACAGCTTACCCCTGCTGAAACCGGGTTTTTTGTCTGGGTGCGTCCAGAACTGTTCTTTTGTTTTCTTTGCCTGCAGGCTGGTTTCGATGTGCCCGACAGCTTATTCGCCGTCTGTTTCGCCATCTAGGAAAAGTTCCGACTCCGGTATCGCTTTAAACACCGGACAGAAACCGTCGGGGGTTACTTTAAAGCCAAACAAAGCACTGGACTGGTTCCAACAGCGCTGGCTGCGGTAGTGCTGGCAATTGCCGCAGCATTCGAGGTTGGCCTGAACGGCGCTGCCTTGAAAAAGGAGTTCCCGCTGGGAGATGCCCCGCAGTACCAGTTCTTCGCCTTGCCAGCGCGCTTCTACCAAACCGGTATCGGCAAAATTGGCCCACCGAGGATCGGCTGTAATCGGACTCGGCAAGCTAATTGCTACCTCTGTCCCCAATTCGCTGAGTTCTCCCTCATAGTTAGTTTCTGGGATAGCGGGCTGCAAAAACATTTCCCCGATCGGCAATTCGACAAGTGTTCCGGCCGCCGGAGTGTGCAACTGGTAGCGGTTTCGCAGCTCGTCCAAGTTAGCCAAGTCAGCCAAATATGCAGGGGAACCGTGGAGTAAAATTACGTGCTGGGGCCGCAAATTGTGGATGAGTTGGGTCGTCCCCGGCCCGTCGCAGTGTTCGGCTAGCAGATAAGTTTCGACACTTGTGACTCCAAATAGGGGCCTGTTGCCCGGCCAGTCGGTGACGGGATATCCTGGTTTTTGAGGGGCGAGCAAAATCCAAGGATTTGTGCCATCGGCAACATACAAACCCAAATCAGCTAACTTGTCTGTAATTACAATACAGGGCGTGGCTCCCAATCCGGGGCGCTGTTCGGCAGACAGCCGGCGGACGCGGGGTTTCACCCTTTCGTCCCAAAATAAAGGTTGGTGCAGAGCAAAATTTTGGACGGCGGTGGGAAATTGGGGTAACAGTTCCAGATAAGCGTCGCACCCGTCGGCGACAGTGCCGTCCACCCAAATATCCAAGTCGCGGCCAGTAAAGTAGTGGTGACTGCGGAGCAGCATCAGCATTTCTTGGCCCAAACCAAGGGCCGGCGCGGGCAGCAGTACCGAGTAACCGTCGGCGATGGCGCGGTGGATGCGATCGGCTAACTGATTTTCTAGTTGTCGGCGGTGAGGGTGGCGGGCCGTGCCGTAACTGCCTTCCAAAATTAACACATCCGGCTTCAGGCCCCTGAGTTCTCCCAGGGGCAAACCTTCCACCAAACGAGAATTCGACAGGAAAAAGTCGCCGGTGTAAACCACGGTGTAGGTGCGGTGTGGGGCTGCATAAGTCAGCAGCACAGTCGCCGCTCCGGGCAAATGACCCGACGGGAACAACTGTACGCTCAGTCCAGGGCGCACTTCGAGCGGCGACTGCCAGGGCAGTCCCTTACAGAACCGGGACTCTGGCTGCTGAGCCACTTCTGGCCAGTTGAGCGGTAGCAGTCGCGCTGTCACTTCGCTGGCGTAAATTGGCAAGTGGGGGAAAGATTGATGGAGCGCTAGCAAGCCTCTGGCATGATCGGAGTGGGCGTGGGTACACACCACAAAATCGGCTGGCAGCGATCGATTTAGTGTCGCTGATAGCGGTGCAATATCCTCTACACCGCAGTCGAGTAAAATGCGGTGCGGCCCCATTCGGACTAGCAGACAGACCCCTTCCTGTGCGTGGCCTGCGCCGTAAGGTAAACAATCGAGATCCATCACTGCGGTTAGCTCCCTGCTTTGCACGCAACTTGCAGTATCGCCACTTTTAAACATTGGTTGCGACTGCATTCATTCGATCGAGTTCAGTCTCGGACGCTGAAACCGGGTTTGATGAACGAAAACACTTTGTTGCCGCCCTCCCTCCCGGTAAAAAAACCCGGTTGATCAAAGTTCTGGTGCGTAAGCCCTGGAGCTAAATGTTTGCTCGAAGGCTCCGGCTCTCGTGCAAGGAAAGTAATTGCACTTAAGATTTGATGCAGCGCCAAGAAGGCGATTTTCCGAAAGCCTTGGCCGGACGGGCATTGGGCCTTCGACAAAGTTCAGGCTACTGGTTCTGGCATCAAAAGTTACATTTTATTGCACCATGTAAGAGCAGCGAACTCGATCTCATATTCTGAGTTTTAAACCTTTTTCCACAATTTGTGCCTGCTAAAAGCTAGTCTTTTTTATGAGAAGATTTTAATTCAGATGTGCCAATATCTTGATAAAACTTTACAATTCTTCATTTTTCTGGTTTTGAGGGCCGTGTATTGTCCAATCTGAAAAAGGGAGAACCAGCATCGTGCTAGCTAACTCCTTTTGTCAGTGCAGAGAGAGACTTTATGAGTTTGATCGGTTTCTTTGTAAAAGTTTGATACATTCTTCTAAGTAAACCTTCTGGCTATCGAGGAGAGAGTGTGAACGAACCTGACGGTCAACTGAGTACAGTTAGACCGCAGGCTTCTTTTTCCTTTTTTTTCTCATGCTTTTTTGA
>NZ_JAUBTT010000002.1:147046-166780 GCF_036705125.1 Microcoleus sp. B7-D4 | reverse complement strand
GAAGTAGTATGCCAGAAGTATGACAGTAGTAAAAGTGACTACATCCCAGACACAGCACCGACTGCACTGCAAAACTTCGTACAGAAGGCAGAGGCTGCACTTTACTCAGACGGTCACTGGAAAGCTATTGGAGGTCAGCTTTATCGCTATGTCGGCAGTCACTACGAATTGCGATCGGAATCCGAGGAAAAGCGCCGTATCGGTGACTGGCTCAATACCTACGCGGAGAAGGTAAAGGGTGTTTGGGTCAACAACCGAGCCAGGTCTAGTAACAGAACTGAGATTCTGACGTGGGTTATCGATCAGAACTGGGTTGACCCAAACAAAATAAATCCTGACGGCTTGAACTGCTCTAACGGGGTAGTGAAAATTAACCCTGACGGTTCTCACTCGTTTGTGCCACATGACCCTAACCAGGTCTATACCTATGTTGGCTGCAAGTATGACCCTGACATTGACCCGACAGATTGCGATCGCCTTTTAGAATGCTTGGAACCGTCGCAGCGTGAGGTATTTTTGCGGACTGCTGCTGCTGCGTTGAATTTGAAGCTTGTTCGCTCCAAGCTGACGGGACGGGGCGTTAAAGGTTTGCTGTGCCACGGCGAGGGGGCTAACGGCAAGGATACATTGCGGGCTGTGTTGTCCGCTGTCTTTGGGCGGGGGATGACTGGCAAGTCGCTGTCAGATTTCAAGTCCTATGACAATGGCCGCAAGTTCTCTCTAGCAGGAATTGAAGGAAGTATTTGTAATTGGGCTTCCGAGAATACTGCAAAAGTAGACCTCGACACCATCCAGAGTCTTAAGCAGTTAATCACAGGCGACATCATTGATATTGAACGCAAGGGCAAGGATGGTTATGAGTACAAGCCTGCGGCCGTCTTCTTTGCCAACTGCAACAAACTACCCTCTATCACTGGAGGGACGGCCGCCATTGATGACCGCTACGGCATCCTGAGTTTCAAGAAGACTTACAAGCACAATGCTGACCCGTCTCAGGGTGAATTAGAGGCTGACCCGCGCTTTAAGGATGATGAGAACTTTATCCTTGAGCGGATTGCGCCGGCGATGCTCAACAAGATGTTGGAGCGGTTGCCACTGCTACTAAAAGAGGGGATTGACTACAAGGCAACCCGTGAGGCGATGCGAGAAGCTCAGGAGGAAAGCCGGCATTTGTGGCAGTTTGCCCGCGAGGTTGGTTTGGAGGTTCAGTCTGGCGGTCGCGTCTGGGTTAAAGATTTGTGGGAGCAATTGCAAGCTTGGTATGAGGATGCAGGGATTCTAGAGCGAGAGACTAGTGGCACCAAGGAGAAGCTGATTTGGAATGAACTTTCCAATAAATATGACGCTCCGGTGAAAGCTGTAAACCAGTTGTATTCAAGGTTGTGCGAGATTTTCCCTAAAGTACAAGTTCACCGATATAACGGTCGTGACGAAATGGAACGGAGAGGGCAAAAATACTTGCTTGGAATTAGCTTTGTACAAAGTTCCACAAGAAGTGGCAAAACTGGGTCGCCAGGGTTGCCAGTAGACGCAGAAAGGGTTACAGGGTTGCCAGGTGAGTTGCCAGAAAATATTGGCAACCCAGTTGGCAACCCAGTTGGCAACCCACAAACCCTTACACAGAGCGCTGGCAACTCTGGCAACTCAATTTCCTCACCTTTTACAGAATTTTTGCAATGGTTCTCAAAACAGCCACAAAGCGAGCGCGAGAAAATGGTAAACATACTCACTCAACCTCAGCAATCTCAATCCCCGCTAAAACCGGAGTCAGAGCCGGCAGTGGCATCAGTACCTGAAGTTATCACCCTAGAGGACGCAGAAAAAATGCGAGACATTGCACTAATCTGGTGGCCAGAGTACCATTCTGAACATTTACAAGCCCTGCTTACTCAAATGTTCGGATGGAATACTCCGGGACGGAAATACAGCACTGCTACTATCGCTGACTGGTTGGAGGGAGAAGACGAGTTAGTCCGTGAGCGAATTGCTGAACTCATCCGTCTCCAAGGAAAAATTTAGCCACTGCCTGACAACTGACGGATCAATCCCATCCCCCTTAACTGGGGGATTTTCATGTCTACAAGTTTTGCCTACAAACTGTTGACACTGTAGACAGATATCAGTTATTGTAGACAAATACTGTATACAGGTGTCTACAATGAGTCAAAGTCAAGTTGTATCGTTTAGGGCTTCTGGTCACTTCCTGAACTGGATAGAAGCTCAGAAGCTAGACGGTGAGTCACTTAGTCAAGCTGCACAACGCATTCTCAAGGAAGTCTCAAGCACGTCTACAGCGCTGTCTACTTTGTCTACACCGATAGTGTCTACATCGTCTACAGATTTGTCTACACGAAGCAATGATAGCGTCGTGTCTACAAAAATTGTAGACACTGTAGACAAGGTTGTAGCCGATCGCCTTGACCCGGTGATGGAACGGATGGCCGCCATTGAGGAACGGCTGGGAAAATTGAGTGCCTGAGTGACGGCAACGATGAATCACTCAGGCAGGAATTGAAAGCGGCCAACAAGCAGCTTGCAGAATGGGATAAGGAACTGAATGAGTTACACGAGCGCAACGGCGATTTAGGACTGAAGGTGCAGATGTTGGAACAAGAACTCAAGGAAGCGCAGCGCGATCGGCAAGCAAATAAAAACTCGGCTCCGACCGTCGCAGAATTTCCAGAGCCGGCCGACCTGCTTAACAAGTTGAAGACCAGACGCAAAAAGTCCGGCGCAAACTTGGCAGATATGGAGGCAGTTTTGGACATACTCAGCTACTTAGAAGAGTAGGACTGAGCTAAAGATGAGCGGAAAACCAGACTCTCGGTAGCTTAGTCAACCTGAAACCCTTGCTACGCAAAAGGATTACCTAACGGGTACGGCAGGACTTGAACCTGCGGCTCGCTGCTTAGAAGGCAGCTACTCTATCCAACTGAGTTACGCACCCAACTCAAAAATCGCTAACAAGATTATTGTATCGGTGCAGTGTGCGATCGAGCAAGTAAATTATTTGATACTCCTCACTGATGAATCAGGGGGATTCTTGATTAGACCACAAAGGGACTTTCAAAGGCGTTATCAATGCGCCTCTACCCACTCAGCATGGACGAATCCAAGCTTTGCGTATACTTTTGGCTTTTTTCGGCTTTCGGAGTCCATCACTTATGCCAGATAGGTACGCTCCACATTTTGATATTTTTTGTCAGTTAAATAGGCTTCCTGCTCAAAGGCAGTAGTGGCTTACTGTGCCGGAATCTCACCGAAACTAAAATGCTTCAACACGTAGATGGTTATTCTTAATCGCTGCACTTATCATATCATTGCGACTCAAGTTGCGATCATTCCACGGCGACGGTCGTCGCAGCCGCTTTCCTCCCCATGTCGGTAGCCCGGTGCTTCTCGCTCGTTTTTTGGTGAACTCGGGTAAAGTATTTAGAGGTCGAGTTGAAACCCAACTATTTGGTCGATCGGATATCTCTCCCCATTAAGACGGAACTCAGACAGCAAAAGAGTCACAGGTGCTTTTTCCCCGATGTCTATTGGTTATGTTAACCTCCCCTAGTGGCAAAGCCTAAAACGCTGACCCCATTACCGCCAAACCAGAGATCGTCCCCTGATTTGAGGTATGAGTTGAGTCAGAATGACTAATTTGCTGATATTGAGTTATGTTGGCTAACATTCTGCTCGACTTGATATTTGATAAAAATGTGGTAGAACTAGGATTGAAAGACTCAGGTGAAAATCCCTGATGGTACGGAGCCTTTATATAAGCTTCCTCTACGGCATCAAAGCAAAACAGTCAATCGCCTGCTCAGCACGAGCGCGAAAATCAAGCGTTGCCAGTACAGCAGTCCTAAATTGTGCGCGGGGGATTTTCCTTCGTGCATTGATTTATACGCCAAGGCTGAGAGACAATCTCAGCTTAGATATTTGTTAGCATTTGTTAGCAAAAAAGTATCGGAACGCTTGAGGAGTTGGACTAAATAGCCAAAAAGTTTACTAAAATTAGTCATACTTAACTTGAATGGTTAACATTCTGGGCGGTATGATTACCTCAGTGCCGAAAACAAAGGCTTAATTATCTGGGAGAGTAAACCACCGTGCAAGTCAAAACTGACCAGCCTGTTACAAGGTCGAACGCGAGTCCGCGTTTCGTTAAATTGGTTGAAAATATTGGATGACTCATGGCTAAAAGCTTCAACTAAAATTAACTCAATTAGGGCGGGCTACACCCAAATTAACGCCTGTGGACAAGAAGGAGCCGACTCCCTTGGGTGAAACAGGAAGCAGACCCTTTAGGAGCAATCCTGATTGAATGGTGAGACTTAAATAAGTTTAGCCAAGTTTTGTGTAGCAGAACCATCTCTGGGTGATCGGGAGCAATCCTGCTAATTTAAGTGGACTCGCTGAATCAAGAATCCCTTCGCCTTTAGGCATCGGGAGTGTCAAAAGCACAGCACCTCGGCCATGACAGGAGTCAAATCGCAGTGTCATGTTTATTCTGAAACGGCAGGATGTTGAAATAACCAATTTTCAACACCCAAAACGGGATCAACAAATTCCCATTCTCAATTATCAGGGGCAGACTTTTCGCCTGATCAGCGCCTTCAACGGCAAGCAAGCAGAAGACGCCAGAGCCTTGTGGCGGGACTTAACCGACAACCGAGGCAAAGCCTGTGTTCTGCTAGAAGAGCCGGATAGATATAGCGTCTGGGGAAAAGTCCGTTTAGATCAGCTTGCCGGTGAAGAACCGGCAGGGAATGAAGCAGCCAAAGCACCACTGTTCGCGCAGGCTTGTCTGCTGCTCCTCCAAGCTGTTTACTTCGATGTAGAAGACCTCTTAGGCGCAAGGCAAGCCACATCGTTTCAGAAAGATATCGCCAAGGTATTTCAGCAGGGAAACTTCCCCCAGGCAGACTCCCCTGATGCGATAAAAAACTGGCTAACCGTTAGTCCCTTGCAAAATCACAAGGTGCCTCCTTGGCAAGAGCAGCATCTCAAGACCTTATTGCAAGAACTCCACCGCTTGGGCAAATCATATTTTGGCAATACGGACTTCGCGGAGGGAGTGAGCGATGTGCTGCAAGATATGCCAGCACCGGATCGGACTCAGTTTCTAGATTGGCTGAAACAATCAGCCCTCAACAAGTTGTGGATCGCAGGATAGAAAATCTGTGACAATTGCTCAGACAATTGGGTCGAGATAATGGATATTAGATAATTGCGCTGTAGGGGGTACGCGATATACAGGTTGGATTGCCAACTTGTATTGACCAACCAAATTGTTGATTCGGTTTGGATGCCACCTATGGTCTGGCAATTTAACTAAGTTTCGATCGCATTACCCGCCTAGAATCATTGATATGAGTAGGGAAATGGGAAAGCAAAAAAACAGATACCTCAACCTTTGAGGGTATAATTTCAGAGATAGATTTGGTACTGTAAAAACCTTAAGGGTGGAGACATCTACCGTATGTCTATCATTATATTTCCGGGTACAAGATCGACTAACAACTAATTTATTGAATTAGTAAATAGATATTATTCTTGCTTAGTCTTTCTATAGTGTACGAGGGCAAAAGCCCCGACGACACACTGAGGACGCCAGTTATCCCGGAAGCGTCAGATCGAGGTTTTTTAAGGTTTTTGGCGAAAGAATCCTCATCTCCAATCAAAGATTGAGATGGGGTGCGTTCAACCGCTAGTTAGGTCTCGTGGAATCCCTATGAGTAGCACTTCAGAAAAGTCATCTACATCTTCATCTTTACTGTCAGCTCAGACCCTAGTGATTGTGGGCATTGTCTGGGCTGTCATGGCGCTGCTGTTCTTTTTGCTGTTCAGCGTCCCCCTCTCAGCAGAAGAGGGTTTACCTCTGTGGTACTCGATCGGCACTTATATTTTTGAATGCGGGGCATACCTGGGAGCTGCATTAGTTTGTTTTAGAAACTGGCAAAGCCCGCACATGGTCAGCGGGCGCAACGTCTGGCTGGGCATTGGTCTGGGGATGCTGTTCTATTTTATCGGCGGTGTGCTATTTGGCATTTGGGAACTGTATTTCGAGGCCGACCCGGACGTGTCCCCCGCAGATGCCTTTTATCTGGGCAGCTATGTGGTACTGATTGGGGGCATGGTGATCGCTGTGACTTCCAAACGGCTGAATCTAGAAATTTGGCAGTGGGCTTTGTTAGCGGGAATTGCAGCCTTCGGGATTGCTGTAGCTATCTGGGTTGCTGCACCTGAGTCTTGGAGGCTACAGCTAGGAATGTCTCCAGCAGCCACCCAGGAAGTAGTGACAGGCTCTGCGCCAGCGCCTGGGGCAAAAGGGCCTGGTTTAGAAAATTCGTCCAACTCCATGGTAAAAGGAACAGCCGCGACTGCTGCTAAATCCGCACCCGAAGAAGAAGAAGCAGCAGCAGAACCAAGTAAAACTCCCGCATGGGTAATAGCACTTGACAAGCAACTGTCGCCTTACGCCTATGCAATCAATTTGTTTTACATCGTCGGGGACGTTTTTCTGCTGATTATTGCTACTGCATTGCTGCTGGCGTTTTGGGGAGGACGTTTTTCCCAATCTTGGAGAATGATTGCGGCGGCAACTTTTTCGCTTTACATCGCAGATATGTACTTTAAATGGCGCGATACTCAGGCTGAGGGTACTTATCAAAGCGGCAGTTTGCTCGAAGTCTTTTTTGTTTTCAGCGCCATCCTGTTCGGAATTGGAGCTATCTTGGAACATGACATCTCAACCCGTTCTCGCCAGAGCAGGCGCAGTCGTCGCGCAGCCTAGCGATTTGAGGTTAGGGTTGCTTTGGCAAGCGATGGGGACGCGAAAGCTGTTTGGCCCTTGTCGGCATCTGTGAGCTTGAAATCGAAAATGAAAAATCACAGTTCGCTGACTGCTAGCCTGCGTCTTTTCACCAAAAAACGAGCGAGAAGCCCTGGCTTTAGACATGGGGAGGAAAGCGGCAGCGACGACCGTCGCCTAACATCTTTATCCTCAATTAATTCCTTCATAGCAGAAGATAGGCTACGACAGATTTGACCCCTGCTGTAGATCGATCTACAGCAGGGGTCAAATCATGAACATAAACAGAATTATATTGTTTATTTTTGACCGGATGAAATCCTACTATGATAGTATAATTTAACAGGGAGGAAAGAGAATATGTTTGGATGCCAACAAAATCTAATAAGTCCCAATACAGACTTAAAAGCAATTCTAGAATTCCTTTGTAGCGAGTCGTCAAAGTTGACGAACTGCGGAATATATTATGCTCGCCAAATGTACTTCAAGACAGGCAAGATACCGAGTAGGGCCCAGTTGCACAAAGTGCTTGGTACAGAAAACCAGAACTTGCATTACAAAGCATTTTATTCGGATACCGCGCAACAGATTTTAACTACCGTCGCTGAGTCTTTTAAATCCTACATTGGACTACTGAGAGGAATTCGCAAAGGCACTGTAACCCAAAGACCTAGATTACCGAATTATCGACAAGGCGGTCTAGCTTTAGTGACTTATACAGGTCGCTCTGTCCGGCTTAAGGATGGACTACTGAGATTCCCATTGGGCAGCAAGGTTAAAACTTGGTTCGGCTTGGATGCTTTCTATCTTCCTCAGCCTACCAATCTCGACTACAAAGCAATCAGAGAATATAGGATTCTACCTCGAAACGGTGCCTTCTATTTAGAGTTGATTTACAAACTGAAAGATGTCCAAGTAGAGGTAGACCAATCCAAGGTCTTGATGATCGACCACGGGATGAACAATTGGTTGACTTGTATCAGCAATGTGGGGACTAGCTTAATAATTGACGGACGACATCTGAAGTCCATCAATCAAGGATATAACAAGCGTGTTGCGTTTTTGATGTCAGGGAAAGCGAATGGTTACTGGTCAAAACGATTGGAGGGTTTAACTGAGAATCGCAATCGCACCATGCGGGATGCTGTCAACAAAGCAGCTCGAAAAGTAATAAATCATTGCTTGCTCAATAAAATTGGTACTGTAGTATTCGGCTGGAATGCTGTCATGAAAAATGGTATTAGTTTAGGAAATAAAACTAATCAAAATTTTGTTCAGATTCCAACTGGCCGGCTAAAATCCCGTATTGCTCAGTTATGCGAGCAGTACGGGATTCGGTTTGTGGAAACCGAAGAGTCGTATACGTCGAAGGCTTCCTTTATCGATCTTGATTTGCTACCTAAATTCTGCGAAAAACCAGAAGGGTGGCAACCTTGCGGTCAAAGAATTAAGCGCGGATTGTACCGTACTCTTGAAGGTTTGTTGATTAATGCTGATTGCAATGGGGCAGGCAAGTGCGATTCGTTCAGTCGAAACCGAGAAATCGGGGGATGACTGGCTTCTACAGGGTAATCCATTAGGATTGAGTTCGCACTTTAATCCCTTGTAGATGACAACTTCACAACCTTGCAGGTGAGCGTAAGTATCCTAGAAAGCGTCAAACCCTGCCCCCCAAACGTAGAGGTGAAAGCATATCCCCCACTGTAGAGACTAGCCATCAATCGGTGAAGCGGGGATAAAAAGCGGAAAGAGCTACTAGCCTAAAGTGGTATCCCGTGAGCAAGTTCCTACGGATAGCGAAAGCGAAGTCACTGCGTGAATCACCGTTACGCCGAACCAGCGAAATAAGGCTTCATGCGCTGGCAGTCCCAAAAGGGCATTAGTACAGGGTGGTATGAGAATTTGGCTCGACATACCTACGTTACCCAAAAACTCGGTGAAAAGGTGACATCCTAACGGAACAAACCAATGGTTGTGAGGAACGAAGTAACCCACCTGATTACTCTCGGAGAGGTCGAAAACTTCGAGCAGTCAGCTAAGACGAAATATCTGGATTTCCAGGTAACAGGTGGTAGAGATTGAGTCAAAAGCCAACGTCTCACTGTAATGGTGAGGATATGCTAACGGACTTACGGTAATACGGATGGTATAGCTACAAGTAGCAATGAATAAGTTATGAACACGGCAGAAAAACCGATGTATGAATGGAACGATATCAACTGGCGAAAGCTAGAGCGTAACGTTTTTAAATTGCATTCATCGGATATATCAAGCGTCTAATCGTGGTGATGTCAAGCTAGTACGCAGACTCCAGAAACTTTTGATAAGCTCTTGGGCAGCAAAAGCCGCTTCGGTTCGTCGGGTAACTCAGGATAATCAAGGCAAGAAGACAGCAGGCGTAGACGGTGTTAAATCACTGAATCCAAAGCAACGTCTCGCATTGATAAATAAAATATCATTGGGTTCTAAGGTTAAACCAACACGCCGGGTTTGGATACCCAAACCAGGGACAGATGAGGAAAGACCTTTAGGTATACCGACAATGGAAGACCGAGCGATGCCGCGCGTTAGTCAAACTGGTGTTAGAACCAGAATGGGAAGCGCGATTTGAACCTAACTCATACGGGTTCAGACCAGGACGCTCGTGCCACGATGCGATAGGAGCAATATTCAATGCGGTAAGTCAGAAATCAAAATATGTTCTGGATGCCGACATTAGTAAATGTTTCGACCGCATTAACCATGATGTACTTCTCTCAAAATTAAATACCTATCCTACCCTACGGAGACAAATCCGAGCTTGGTTAAAAGCTGGTGTTATGGATGGAAACAAGCTGTTCCCAACTGATGAAGGGACACCACAGGGCGGGGTGATTTCTCCTCTACTCGCCAATGTCGCCTTACATGGGATTGAGGAATTGATTAGGGGTTTAGCCCCAAAATTCGAGATGAGAGACTATCGTGGTCATACTTATGGATTACGAGACAAAATCAAATCGATTTCACTGATACGATATGCGGACGATTTCGTAGTCCTCCATGAGGATTTAGAAGTTGTGAAGCTGTGTAAGGTTGAGATAGAGAAGTGGTTAAGTGACATTGGGTTAGAATTAAAGCCGAGTAAAACAAGATTAGCCCACACCCTGAATAAACTAGATGGTGAAAAACCGGGATTTAACTTTCTAGGATTCAACATCAAGCAGTTTCCAGTAGGAAAACACAACTCAAGTAAGGGAACCAGAGGCACTTTATTGGGCTTTAAAACTATTATCACCCCCAGCAAGGAAAGTCAGAAAAGGCACTACAGAAAAGTTGCGGAAGTAATAAATAAATCACGTGGGTTAAACCAAGCGACTTTAATAAAAAATCTCAATCCTATCATTAGGGGTTGGTGTAACTACTTCTCAACAGTCGTCAGTCAGAAAGTATTTGATAGGCTATGGCACTTAGTGGTTTGGAAGCTCCTCAAATGGGGTCGCCATCGTCATAGGAACAAGGGCAGAGGGTGGACACGCCTTAAATACTTCAAAACCGTAGAAGGCAATAACTGGGTGTTCGCAACCGGAGAGGGTAACAATCCTCTAAAGCTCATACAACATAGCTCCACTGAAATAAAACGCTATGTAAAAGTAAAAGGGATGGCATCACCCTATGACGGGGACTGGATATATTGGAGTTCAAGAATGGGAGTACACCCCGAAATACCCGTAAGAGTGGCTAAACTACTCAAGCGACAAAAAGGGAAATGCGCTCACTGCGATAACTACTTCAAAGATGGAGATTCGATAGAGGTTGACCACATCATCCCCAAATCGAAAGGTGGAAGGGAATTGTATGATAATTGGCAGCTACTTCATCGACATTGCCATGACACAAAGACTGCCAATGATGGTAGTCTCGGTAACAAATCTAGCTGCAAAAGTGCTAAACCTAAGCCACCAGTGGAACCAAGCCTTTGGGTTTGGGAAAACGATATGTTGGTAATGACGTACTGATGACAACAGCCGTTTTATTGAGGAGCGGAATGATGGGAAACTATCACGTTCCGTTTTGTAGAGCAGTGGAGGAGGCGACTCCTTCACTGACTTTAATTATCGGTAGAAAAGTAGCGGCAACTTTGGGGCTTTGTCTCAAAGAAGTCAGTAGAGGCGCATTGATAACGCCTTTGAAAGTCCCTTTATGGTCTTAGTCAAGAATCCCCCTGATTCATCAGTCGGGAGTATCAAGTCTTTTTGCTGGAAAACTTGGCATGACGCCTACAAAACTCTCCGATTCAGACAAACGCGAACTCATCAGGCTGTACCGACAGTCAAACGAGAATACTATCACTCTGGCAAAGCGCTACGGAGTGAGCAGTTCGACTGTGAGGCGCATCATTCAGGGGGCTTTGTCGGGGCCGGAATATGAATTTCTAGTGCAGCAAAAACAAAAGCGTTTGTCCGATCGCACCAGTGTTTCTGAACCGACAGAGAGGACTACTGATCCGTCGGCAGATGGCGAAACCGATCCTGTAGGTGTCCCCCTGTCGGAGTCAGTCCCCCTCCTGCAGTCAGCCGCAAATTCGAGACCGACGATCCGAAAGCGTTCTGGAGCAGTCCCTGAACCAGTTCCAGAACTCGAAATTCGAGGGAATGTAGAGTCGGATTTGGATGTTTCTGATGTGCCAGATGCCCAAGCAGCCAATCTTGCCGATCGCAGCCACCGCGCTGTTGTGACTGGTGAACTAAAGGCAATGCTGCCAGCAGAAGGGTTGCTGGCAGGTGAAGATTTTAGCGATTTCGAGGAAGATGACGAGGATGAGGATGAGGATGAGGATGATTTAGATGACGACTTCGACGAAGATTTAGACGATGAAGACTCTCTATTTGAAGGCCGTCTGCTGGGTTCAATATCGTCAGGGGAGTCGATCCTCTTCGAGGGCTTCGCTAACGAGCTTCGGGGTACAGGACTGATTCAAGTTTTGCCTTTAAGCGAAGCATCTCTGCCCAAAATTTGTTATTTGGTGGTCGATCGGGCGGCAGAGTTAATCACCAGACCTCTAAAAGCTTTTGGCGAACTGGGTCAAATTCCGGCGGCGGAAATTCGCGAGAAAACTCTGGCAGTGTTTGACAATCACCGAGTGGCCCGCCGGTTTGCTACTCGCAATCAAAGGGTTTTCAAGATTCCTGACAGCAGTATGCTGCAAAAAGCAGCACCTTATTTGCGAGCAAAGGGAATTACTCGGCTGCTGATTGACGGCCAGGTATATTCCCTTTAAGGGATCAAATCTATTTAATATTGTACGGTGTCGGATTCTTCTGGATTGGCCTGAAATTTAGGACGCGAGTTTTGGGAATCTGAAAGGTTCCACAGCGGTTGCAGTAGCGCACCTCCGATCAGTCCTGCACTCAGGCTCATTGCCAATACTACTCCTACGGGCATTTGTATCGATTGAAAAAAGATAAAGTTTAAGGATACTGGGGCGGCGTTCTGCACTGAGATAATGCCGATCGCGCTTACTAAAATTGCTACTAAAAAACTAATGGCGAGCAGAGGAATTGTTTTCATAAACGGGTTGACAGGCTAGTAATTTAACTTGTATAATTGTTTTATAATCGGAATATGTGTGAAAATTTTATTTTTGCCAACACCCCATTATTTAATAATATACAATTTTATCTGGATAAAAGTCAAGTAGATTCGGGAAAAATTTAGGAATTTTTTAAATTAATTAAAAATTAAAAATAAATAGATAAATTTACAAATCCCAAACTTTAACAAATCCCAGTGTATTGCAAATATATAACTGGCCCAGCAGTATCGATGATTAATGTTCAGAGGCTTTGCCAGAGTTATCAAAAATACGTAAGGTGCGCTTCGGCGCACCTCACAATCCCAAGCGCTAGGGGAAAAACCCCCGTTGGAATAGGTAGAAATTTAAACAGGTTCTAACTGGGAAATTACCTTTTCCATGTGTTGGGCAACTTGGCTTTCTTTTTCCACAGAATTGGTTTCCATGTAAACGCGCATCAAGGGTTCGGTTCCCGAAGGCCGCAGCAGTACCCAGCCGCCGTCTTCAAGATAAAGTTTAATCCCGTCTTTGCGGCCGATTTCCTTAACGCCGATCCCTGCTACTTCTGTGGGGGGATTCTTGGTAAAAGATTCCAAAACGGCTGCTTTGTGGGCTTCTTCTAGGTGCAAGTCCAAACGTTTGTTGTACAGGGGGCCGCTGGCTTCTTTAATGGCTTCTTCGACTAGCTGAGAAAGCGGTTTGCCTTCATAGGCGATCGCCTCAGCAACTAGCATATCAGCCAAAATCCCGTCTTTTTCAGGAATGTGACCCAAAACGCTCAAACCGCCAGATTCTTCGCCACCGATGAGCACCGCAGTTTCCCGCATTTTTTCGCCGATGTATTTAAAACCGACTGCGGTTTCGTAGATTGTTAAACCGTACTTGGCGGCCAAATTGTCCAGCAAGTGGGTAGTTGCGACTGTACGGACGATCGCCCCAGTCAATCCTTTATTCTTAACCAAGTGACGCGCCAGCAGCAACAGTACAGTATTTGGAGTCAAGACATTTCCCAACTCGTCAACAATACCAAAGCGATCGCTGTCGCCATCGGTAGCCAAACCCAAATCCGCCGAATCCTTCTTAACAGCTTCCACCAACTCAACTAACTGTTCCCCCTTGGGTTCGGGCATTCCGCCACCAAACAGCACGTCGCGGTAGGTATGAAAACTTTCGACTTCGCAGCCGCAGTGTTCCAAAACCCCATCGAGATAGCCGCGAGAAGTCGAGTAGAGGGCGTCGTACTTCACCTTCAACTTAGCAGAGCGAATCCGCTCCACATCGATCAAAGTATAAAGAAACTTCAGATATTCGGGTTTCGGGTCAAAACTGGAGATTTTATCGTTGTGGCTGCCTTTGGCTGGGGCATCAGAAGCACCAGCAATATTTGCCACAATTGTATCGGTAATTTCCGGGGTTGCCGGGCCCGCGTAGTCGGGGATGTATTTGATGCCGCAGTAAGGTGCGGGATTGTGCGAAGCCGTGAACATCAGGGCTCCTGCGGAGTTGAGATGCTTGGCGCTGTAGGCGATGACTGGTGTGGGGCAATCTCGATCGACCACTTTCACCGTCCATCCCAAATCTGCCAATACTTCCGCCGAGGTGCGGGCGAACTCGTCTGCCAGAAAGCGGGTATCGTAGGAGACTAGAACTGGGCGGTCTTTGGTGTAAGCGGTTTCTAGGTAACTGGCGATCGCACGGGTGACTTTTCGCACGTTGGCAAAAGTAAAGTCATGGGCAATCAGTCCCCGCCACCCATCGGTTCCGAACTTAATTTCAGTTGAATTGCTGCTAGCGCTCATAAAAAAACTCGGTAAGTGGGAAACTCAGCGGCTTTAGCCCGCTCGTGAAAAACGACGCGGCGATTTCAATCGCCTTGAATCCCCTTTCGGGGTTGGAGAGGGAATTTAATCAACCTCTCCAGTAAGGTATGGTTGCCTCAATCTCCCTTTCGGGGTAAAGTTCGCTTCGCCAATGTTATAAAGGCTTGTCACGCTTACAGCACTGTCTCAGTGACTTTAAGACTGTTTAACTGTAAACAACAGAGCGGAAAACTAGCGACGTATTCTCCGGTGTTATGACCTAAATAACGTAGTCAATGAAGACTTAGGCTGGTCAGTACCGCTTGCGAGAGATCACTCTTACAAGCGAGCGTGGCTTTAGCCCGCTCGTTACTGACTTTATCCACTTCCTCTCGTCCTACTAATCCTACCCGAAGGCATAGCCTTAAAGACATACTGGCCGTGCTGTTTGTGAGGATCGATCGCCCGTGGGGCCCGCATCAACCGAATCCTCTCGTTGTAGGGACAGGGTTCCGCCTCCGGCAGGACTCGAACCCGCCGGATTTGGCAAAATGTGCGGGCTACCGGGCGAGTCACTCGCTAATTGTGGTTTTGAAGGGTAGTTTGCCGATCGAATGGACGACGATCAATTGCGGGCGATGGGGGAAGCTAAAAAACTGATCACAAAAAACGGCCCTGGCAATAGCCTTAACGAAATGCACATAAATCTCATCCTTATCTTAAATTTAATTTTTTATTTAGAAAAGCCGATTATTAAATTTGTTAAGGTTTCCTAACAATCGCCAGACTCACAATACATTTCTAATTCAGCTATAGAAATAAATTAACCAAAGTCACCCCTAGAGCGCGCTGTAGCCTAGCTTCATTAAGAAATTAGGGCGATCGACCAAAGCGCTCCAAAACAAAGATAAAGTATTTCAAGCAGCAGTTTGTTTGAGGCGGATTGGACTTTAATTATCAGATTTTAAGACAAATTAAATTTATTTCTCGTCCTCTTTATAGGTCAAAAAAATAAATTAGGATCGCGATCACAGGGTGATGGTGATCGCTCGCACAATAAATAACGTTATTAACGTGCAACTTATAAAAGATGCAGGCAGTCGAGCCAAATTGCTTATAGCTTTAAGCGTAATGGCTGATGACTGTCAGCGTACAAATGCAGAAAATTGTAGTTGACAACGTTAAAACTTAGGGGAATCGATCGGGTGCGACTTAATAAAAAAACGAGGTTTATCATGACGGGTATTTCACAAATATCTTCAAAATCTTTACCAGCAGCCGACCAACTTCAACACGGCCCAAGTCAGGCGTCCCAAGGTATTACCGGACCCGACACTGACAAACTCCCAAAAGCTAAAGGTGTCAGCGTTTCTTCCTTCGCAGTTAGCTGGGCAAAAAAATATTACAGTACAGTTGCGACACGAGAGAACCAAGGGCCACGCCAAATTCTCCCCAGCCTCGATTTAACTAATTTTGAGGGAAATAGGGCCCCAATAGTTGACAAATTGACAGATACCCTGAAATTAGCCAGCGAGATAGCTTGGAGTAGAGTAGAAGCTCTTTTAGGGAAACAAATAGAGCGGCACGCGATCGATCCAAGTTTAATTAATTCTTTAGAAATTGCCGCCGATTCTCGCACATTATATCGGAAAGCAATAGACGCTTATGCCGATAGAGAACCTGTTTTCCGCTTGTCAGTGCTGGTGGGAAAAGATATTATCAAAGTGAGGCGAAAATACTCAGAGACAGATCCGTTAGTGCTGGGATTTGTGACAATGCAGTTTCAATACACTAGCAAAATCTTGTTAGGATGTCTTTCGGAGTCAGAGAGAGCGGAATTTGCGCCCTACTTAAAAGTTGTAGACGACTACCTGCACATTCCCTACGGAGAGATTAACGAGGCTGCGGCGAATCAGCCCCCGAATTCAAGAGCTCTATTAGCCGTTCAGCATTTGTTGCAGCAGACGACTCAGATTGCTAGTGCAGTGTACGATCGAGCTAGTGCCCAGCATCAAGGATACCGCAGCAGCAGTGGCTATTTGAGCGATCGGGAGATAAAAATTTCTGGTATCCGGGATGTCGAGATTTTTCAAAGCTATTTGTGCTGGTGCGTTTTGGAAGGTAGTATTCGCCCGGTACAGCAAGAATTGTTTCCAATTTGCGTGATGTTGTACCCCAAACTTCATGTAAGTTGGGAGTTAGTGCAGGATATGCTGCTGATTTTATTTTGGGAAATATGCGATCGACTTCCTGCTGAAGATTTAACGGTATTTGTACCTTACTTGCGTACTTTGACTGAGATGTTTTCCAGCGATGTGTTTGATAATTAGGGAATTGGGCAAAGGGCAAAGGGCATAGGGCATAGGGCATGGGGTCAAAAAGCGGAACTATCGCCGAGGGATTTGGCATTGGGAATTGCCAATCTCTATTTAAAACTAAAAGCTGCCACTGCCAAACATCCCCAACCGACAATAAAAGCAACTCCTCCCAGCGGCGTAATTGCACCCAGCCATTTAATGTCGCTCAAACTCAGGGCGTACAAACTGCCTGAAAAGATGAGAGTGCCGGCAATAAAAGCCCATCCAGCCACTGCAAAAAAGGTTTGAGACTCTTGGGCGCGGCTCAAGAGTAAAGCGACGAGTAATAGAGCTAGGGCATGGTACATTTGATATCGGGCGCCGGTCTCAAAAATGGTTAAAGCTCGATCGGTCAATTGATTTTTCAAAGCGTGGGAGGCAAAAGCACCGCCTGCAACGGATAAACCTCCGAATACGGCTGCGGCTGCTATGAAAATGCGGATTAGGATTAGTGATGACATAATTTAACGTGGATGGGAGAAGGGCGATCCTATATAAACCATTCTCTATTATATCAAAATTAACAAAAAGTTTGTTGAATCCAACAATTTTATGATAGGATTAAAGCTCTCCATTTTGTTATAACAGCGTATGAGTTAACGGGTAAACCTTTGAGTGCTTATAAACGCCGACAACGTGGTAGGTAAATATGGCAACACAAAATCAATTTCCCTTGAGTTGGGATGAAAAACGAGTGCGCCCAACGATCGAACATTACGATCGACAGTCAGAAGATGAATCGGTAGCAGAAGATGAAGCAGCGTTTGATAATCAAGATCAAGCGTTTGTTCAAGTTCCTTTGGAGTTATTACCGTTAGTTAGAGAGTTAATTGCTAAACATTATGCCAGTGTTTAAGACAAGATAAAGAAGGGCGATCGCACTTACAAATGTTTATAATATGACAAATGCCTAAGTTCCGAGCAAAATTTGGTGTAGTTTAGAAAAAAAGGGTGAAATGCGTGTTATCAGCCGAAAAATCCTACGAGATTTCTGTGAAAGCCATGCGGATTCCTGTGATGCACTTTATGACTGGTATAGAGTGTCAAGTAAAGCCCAATGGCAGAACCTAATTGATGTTCAGCAGACTTATCCAAAAGCTGAAGCAGTCGGAAATTTTACCGTATTTAATATTAAGGGAAATCGATATCGGCTGATAGTTGATTTGGTTTACGGTTCTCAAAGGATCTACATCAAATATGTTTTGACTCACGCTGAGTATGATAAGGATGAGTGGAAAAATGATCCGTACTTTTGATGCAAAATCTTATACAGATTTACTGGTTCGGTATCAACCAAAGCCGATCGCAACTGAAGCAGAAAACGATGCCGCGATCGCTCTCGCTAGCGAACTGGAACACCGCCCCGCGCGATCGCCGGAGGAAGAGCTATTTCTGGAGCTTTTGATAACGCTGATTGAAAAATTTGAATCTGAAAATTATCCAATGACCGCAGGGAACTCTGCCTCAATGTTGCGACATTTAATGGATGCGAGAAATTTAGATAAATCTGACTTGATTCCATTTTTTGGAACGGAAACAAAGGTTGAGGAAATTCTGGTTAATCGCAGGGCGATCGAAATAGATGAAGCCAGAAAAATCGCCGACTTTTTCCAAGTCGATCTTAGTTTGTTTCTTGAAGTGCGATCGCAGCCTATCTAACAGCAACAGCGATAGCGATCGCCCTTCCACACAAAAGAGCGATCGCCCTTCCCATCCAGAAAGGCGATCGCCTAAATCGCAAACCTATCTGATGATTAGATTTAGAGAATGATGAAATTCGCTGCCGTCAGGGAATTATTATCGTAAACGATCGTAATAACATTCCCCGAATTAGAGCCGAGAGTTATTTGAGCAAAGCGTTTACCGGGATCGGGATTGCCATTGACATCGTTTACTGTGCCGTTGAAGAAGTTTCCAGGTGCGCTTAAAACAGTAGCTCCGTCCTTAAATCCATAGCTAGCGGCCAACTGTATTTTGTCATCAGCTACCGTAAAATCCCCTATCTCATCTTTACCGCTTGCGACATCAAAAATAAACATATCGCTGCCAGGGCCTCCTGTCAGGGTATCCTCGCCAAGACCACCAATCAGCGTATCATTGCCACCGCTGCCGTTAAGTACATCGTTACCAGCACCTCCAATCAAGGTATCATTGCCAGCTACACCGTTGATGATGTCGTTACCCCCTAAACCGTTGAGAGTATCACCCAAATCTGTACCAAGGACTTTATTATCTCCCTCAGTTGCAGTGGTTGGCGTTGAATCTTGAACGGTAAATCCCTCAAATTTGTAACCAACATCTGCAAGCAATGCTAAATCAACTTTAGTGGGGATATAGGTTGCACCACCGCCATCACCAAGAAGAGATGGCAAACCACCTTTACTAACAATACTAGCTGGATGTCCCAAGTCGGCTCTAAGAGGAATAGGATTGCCTGCATTAGCCGATCTGGCATTGGAACCGTCAAAAGAGGCTCCAACTGTTCTTGCACGGAAAGCTGGTGAAAGACCAATCCCTAAAGCGTGTGCTATCTCATGGACAGCAGTAATAAACAAGCTGGCATCATTGCCTTGTTCGCTCGGAGTAGCACTCAAGTCGAAAATGTTTGGCTCGACGCTATACGAGAGGTTAGAAGCAAATGACATGGTGCTTGCATAGGGTTCATAATTCACCCCATTGATCCGATCAGATAAAACATAGGAAAAATTCGTTGCATCTTGATAACCAGCACCCTCGCCTTGTGTTTCTCCAACAGAGCCACTTAAAGGTCGAGCACCCACAAATATCGCAAGATCGTCAATATCCTGATTTAAAACAACCTTATCTTTTTGTCCAGTTTGAGGATTTTTAATCCAGAACTCGGTGCCGGCAGGAACATTGGGAAATTCATCTTGGATAACGGCTTCCCAGTAGTCTGCTGCTGCTTCTAAAGTAGCTTTGCGGTTGGGGCCATTGATGGGGTCACTGAAGAATCCATTGGTATCAAACCGATAGTCAAATGTGATGTTGAAAGTGCTTACCTGAGACGGAGCACTAGCACGACCTTCAGCTTGACCAATAGTTTGGTAGTGTTCCCAAGCACTTTTTACTTTGCTAGTCACAATCGCTTTGGCAGCATCGTTATTATTGACCAGGTAGAACTTTTCATCGAACGACGCTGGTGCCGGAGTCGGAGTCGTAACCGGAGTAGGTGTTGTCACCGGAGTCGGAGTTGTCACCGGA
>NZ_JAUBTT010000002.1:136338-146946 GCF_036705125.1 Microcoleus sp. B7-D4 | reverse complement strand
GTCGGGGCTGGTGTCGGAGTTGTCACCGGAGTCGGGGCTGGTGTCGGAGTTGTCACCGGAGTCGGGGCTGGTGTCGGAGTTGTCACCGGAGTCGGGGCTGGTGTCGGCGCTGGTGTTGGTGTCGGGGCTGGTGTTGGTGTCGGACTAGCTGCAAACGTGCTACTGGCAACATTGAGCAAAACCGCGATCGCCCGATTGCTACTTTTATCTATCATCACCGTATCGCCACTACCAGCACCATTAGCACCCGTACCCGCACTAAAAGTGAAGTTATCAAAATTCAAAATGCCATTGTCGCTGGCAATGCGATCGCCTCCATTTTGATAATCAGTAATGTAATCAATGTTGTCATCATCTAGCAGTAGGAAAAATGTGTCATTGCCACTGCCACCTGTTAAAGTATCGATACCCCGATCGCCGTGCAAACTATCATTGCCGCTACCACCGACAATTGAATCATTGCCTTGACCGCCGCACAAGCAATCATCTCTATCTCCTCCGATAACAGTATCTTCATCTTTGTCGCCGCGAAGGGAATCATTGCCACCTCCGCCATCAATGTCATCATTTCCTTTGCCACCATATACAACTTCAGCATCAGAGGAACCGCTGACAGTATCATTACCTTTGCGAGTTAGCAATCCTCCAGGCACTTCCTGAAGTTGTCCGGCTTCGAGTGCAACATTGTCTGCTGTATCTTCTCCGACGAAATAAATCCCTTGTCGTTTGATAGTCATAATTTTCCTAGCTATTGGTTTGCAAAATAAACGGAGTGGAGAAATGGCGATTGCTTATTTTTAGCAATGGCGATCGCTGGTTCAACTAGAGCGCATCAGGCAACATTGAAAGACCAGGTATAAGTCTGACCGCTGGATGTAATTGAAGCAGTATAATTTCCAGGGATTAATGGGTTACGGGGTATCATTACAATTGCATCGCGTGAATCCAAGATACTGCGTGCCCCTTGTTGAGCAGATGGATCGGGATTGCTGTAGGTTGTTTCATCAAAAACACTGTGTTGTATGGGTGTATTTCCCTGCGTTAATGAGTGAGAAGTGACTCGAGGCGTGACGTTTCCAGAACCCAATAACAAATAAATAGGTAAGCCCGTAGGAGCCGTGTATCCTGGAAAGCCTGTTAACGGATCGGGATATTCATTTCCTCCATACTGTCTTATGGGAACTGTCTTGCCACTTGCAGGCCACATAACAGGATATTGGGGTGAAGAATTACGATTAATTCCTCGAACAACATCTAAAGTTGCCCCTGTGTCAATTCCCCCATTGGCTTCGCGATAACTACCGTAAGCAACTTGTGTTAGTTTAGGATTGATAATTCCTAACGCATGAAAAGGTGCGGTCATCCATCCATCAATAAAATCGACATCTCGCGCCTGAGTTGTTTCCCAACCGGCCACATTGCCGTTTTTACCCGCTTCAGATCCTGCGGCCGTATACCAAGGATTATTAGGGTCTTGATCATGAGTAGATCCATTGTTTTTAACGACATAACGGGAGTGTTCTATTTCCCCTTGTGTCCATGCAGGATTGTTAGTCACAGGTGGTAAGTTGGCTAGGCTACGTAAGTAATTCACCCGATCGAGCCAGTTATCAGAGGTCGGAGGAGTCGGAGTCGGAATAGGAGTCGGAATAGGAGTCGGAGTCGGAGTCGGAATAGGAGTCGGAGTCGGAGTCGGAGTCGGAGTCGGAGTTGCTGTCACATTTCCACCGATAATTTTCGCAGAAACACTCCCAACATCGCCAGTAAAATTGGTCAACAATGCCAAGACTTTATCAAAAGAAGAACCGCCATTGCTGCTAACATAAACTCCGACACTATTGCTATCATTGCGGGCAACTAAAAAGCGAGAACCAGTCAAATCATCTAACAGTTCGATAGAATCAGAAGCAGCATCAAAGTCGCGGATAATAGCTACCCCATTGCTGGTAAGACCAAAGGTATCACTTCCGCCGCCACCTATCAGCGTATCTGTGTCACCACCGCCGACTAAATAATCAGCTCCTTTACCACCAAACAGTTGATCTGCACCTAATCCACCTTCAATGTAGTCGCTATCCCGACCACCATAAATGACATCATTACCCGGATCGCCCAATAGATCATCATTTCCAGAACCGCCAACGATCAGATCGTCTCCCGCATCGCCCCATAGACTGTCATCACCCGCATAGCCATAAATTTCTACGGGCACAGAATCAGACCAAAAAAGTTGGTCATTTTGCGCTGTTCCATCTAAACGAGCCATATTTAACCTCCAATTTGTCAAGTCAAGTTGTTTACCAAAAAACAAAAGGCCGGAGAAGGGGCGATCGCACATAATGCGTAATCACCACTTCCCCAGCCCCGCGAACCTCTCATCCGTCTCGGACTGCAAATATTCAATTGTTTGAAATTACGATGCTTGAAATTACGATACTGCCGACCCTCACAGCCTAACAGGATAGATGATTGTGGGTGTACTTCCCGTCAATTAAGAACAAGCTACACTATTTAATTTAACCTGTCAATACCTTCCCTTATCTTTGTTGTACAGAGTTTCATGGTGGGGTGGGGGCGGGTTTATAAAGATTATCGGTAGGTAACAGAATCGATCGGTGAACCCGCCCCTACAAATTTGTCCGCAATTTTACTGATAGGGGCGGGTTCGCCTACATCTTTGAGACCCATCAACAAATTATAAAAACCTGCCCCCACCCAACCGATCGAATTTACTTCCTCGAACTCCACTTACTAACTTCTGCATCGTCAAGAAAGAACTTATAATAAGTCGAACCCTTGACAATTACCCGAATCACATTGTTCTTTTCCCTTTCACTTTCAATTGTTACCTTTCCGAACCCAGTTTCTTGCCAAGTTTCCTCCAGAATCTTCTCAACCTGGTCAAAAACTTGTTTAACCGTATGTCTTTGAACGTTGTGCGATGATGACATATCTGTTTCCACCTTCTGATTTAACTTAGCTTTGCTGTTGCTGTCGCCTGCTTTGTCAGCCCGATCGCCTGCTGCATCCTCTGACAAAAACCTCATAGCTTTTTACCCCCTAAATTTCAGCCTCTATATAGATTTCGGAAATAGCCCTATGTTTTTACGCATAGTTCCAGCTTTTGTAACAATCATTTACACGATCGCCCCCAAAGTCGCAGACGATGACGCACAGCATCGCACAACAATTAGCAGCCTTGCATCCGCACAATCTCCATCCGCCAGAAACTCCATACTTCTTACCCCCAAAATGATGTTTGCAAAGATTTAATTATTGAATAACTTTTTAACCCGTAACTCAGTGTAAAATCAATAAACATTCAAAACTCACAATTGTGCAGTCACAGGCAGCAGTCATTCGATTTTAGATTTTAGATTTTAGATTTTAGATTGGATGATTGAAGAATTGACCCCACGGATCGAGACGGGGGCTTGAGGATTTTAGATTTGGGATGCTTTCGATTGATTCCACGGATAGAGACGGGGGCTTGTACCACCTTTGAAATTCTCGGTCGCCAACTTCTGACATGGCGCTGCCACGCGCGATCGCACTTCCACAGGCAAACTACCCATGAATCAAGCAGAATTTACCACCATTTACAACAATTTAGGCAACAAATGCAAGCAAGTTTTGCAGCAAAAACTAGCTGGAACACCCAACAAACAAATCGCCAAAATTCTCGCAATTAAATCAGAAGCAACTGTACGCCAACATTTGACAACAGCATATCAAGCCTTTGGTTTAGGAAACGACAAGCGCTCTAGCTGGTCAGATTTGCAGGCATTATTTTTTCAATTCAGTCCCGAACTAATCCCAGCGCCACCTGGAGAACCACAACCATTAAATTCTCGCTGGGTAGAACGAACTTCAGATATTACTAAGCTCCAAAAATGGACATCAGAAAAGTTCAAGATTTTGATAATAGTAGGAGAAGGCGGCATCGGCAAAACCACCTTAGCACAGCAATACTTAGCAAGTTGCCAATTTGAAAAAATCTTAGATATGAAAATTGCCTTAACTCCAGAAAACTTGCGGAGTGCCGATTCATTTGTACAGACTTGGCTGCAACAAGATTTTCAGGAAGATGCACCCAGAGATTTTAGCCTGAGTTTAAACTTGCTCGAAACAAAGCTGCGTCAAAGCAAAGTCGCAATTTTTATAGATAACTTAGAACCTGCTTTACGTAACGGTATGTTTTTACCTGAATACCGCAATTATGTAGAATTGCTGCGGGTACTCAGCGAGCCCCGAATCGAAGGAGTCACCCTGATTACCAGTAGAGAAAAATTAAAAGAACCTGACATCAGAGGCGTTCAAACTCACATTTTAAGAGGCTTGACTCCAGAAGCATGGCAACAATATTTTGAATATCCCAAAACTTCTGAAGATTTACAAGCTCTGCAAGAAATGCACGCAGTTTACAAAGGCAATGCTCTAGCGATGGAGGTGCTGTACAATGATATAGCAATCCTAAATGATTTAGATAAATTTGTAGGGGTAGTGCTACCCCTACTCCCCGTGCCTACCCCCTATCTATCGGGCAACCACGGGGAGTAGGGGTCGGATTGCCCCTACAATAATTATGAGAATGATTTAGGATTGCTATATTCAAAATAATTATGATGGAGATATTGCCGAAGCTTGGCAGCAAAATCGCCAGGAATTACAGCAGCTAGATCCATTTTCGTTTCTTATCAACAATCAGTTAAATCGCCTCAACGCTCACTCTCATCAAGCTTACCGCTTGCTATGCCGTTTGGGAGCTTGTCGCTATCAACAAATTGAATGGTTGCCAGATACTTGTATCAAAGCTTTGCTGTGGGATGTAACGCCAGCAGAACAATTGAAAGTAACGCGGCAGTTGTGTGACTGTTCTTTGCTACAATTACATCGGGGCAAATACCGAATGCACCCAGCGATTCGGGCGGCAGGTTTGAATCAGTTACAGAATAGCAGCGAATGGGAACAAACTCAAAGGGCGATCGCACAACATTGGTTTTCTAGTGTAGAACATATTCAATCCCCTCAGTTAGGTTTGCACGTTTTAGAAGCTTACTATCATTTCCGAGAAATTGAAGATTATGATTCAGCGTGGGATGTATTGTGCCGCCCCTGCCATACCTATTTTACCAGAAGAATTGTTTCTATATTTTTTATCGTGGGGATACATCAGCCAAACTTTAGAATTAGCAGATAAACTGGTAAATCGAGTTTCGCCTAACCGGGAAGCAAGTCTGTATCGCTGCATCGGCGACTGTCACGCCTATTTGCTAGCAGATGGTTTTGAAGCAGCTCTAGAATATCACCGCCAAGCTCAATTTGCCGCTAAGCGTGAAGGCGATAAATGGACAGAATTAAATTCATACAGTGATATGGGTTTGTGCTATAGCAATCCTAAATGATTCAGATAAATTTGTAGGGGTAGTGCTACCCCTACTCCCCGTGCCTACCCCCTATCTATCGGGCAACCACGGGGAGTAGGGGTCGGATTGCCCCTACAATAATTATGAGAATGATTTAGGATTGCTATATATTGCTGCTGGTGAATACGAGCTAGGATTAGCTATTTATCAAGCAAAACTTAATTTAGCTTTATCTCAAGTATCTCCTGCAATTCAATCTCGGCTAAATAGTTGTTACTGCGAAGTTGCTCTCCTACATTCATATTTAGGACAAGCGAGTGAGGCGAAGGCAGCATTGAAAGAAACTACAAGACACTTGCAACAACCTTTAGAAAGCGTTCCGCCTTGGCAAGCTTGCTGGGATTTGAATATGGCTGGTTTAGCTCAAAAACATATTGGCGAGTACCATTAGTGACAAGTTAAGGTGATGAGTAAATTGTCAATGGGGTATTTACATTAAGTAAAAAATGGATGAAACTCATAACAGGTAAGTAATTGGGGGATTGAGACGGGCCATGACCAAGACTAGAACTACAAATCGAGATCACGCCAAGAAGAAACAACGGCCAATGATAGAGGATGAAGTAATTGCCCAACAACTCGAAGCATTACTGACACCAGCCATGCTCAACCAGAAAAATTCCTACCGTCAACTGGGGCGAGCGAGACCGCATTCTCAACTTGCCCCTGATGATGGCTGCGGTGTTAACCGGTTCTATGGCGAGATGTAGCAGGGGTAAGAGAACTGACTAGAATGTTAACTAGATATGGTTTTCTGTGGTGTAATCCCACCAAAGTCAGCCAACAAGGACTCTCACAAAGATTTTTCACCTTTCCTGCCGAGCTATTTGAACAAGTATTTAAAGACTTATTGCCAAGGTTAAGAACAAATTGGCAAAGCAGAAATCAACGAACCTTACCAGAAAGTATTCAGTTTACATTAACAAAATTTGAGCAGATTTGGATTATAGATAGTTCAATATTAGAGGCATTGTTTCGGAAATTATCAAGTTTATAAGAGACTAAGGTCGGACAACGGGCGGGAAAAATAAGTACAGTAATTGATGCGAGTAAATCGACTACCAGTAGAAATCTGGTTTACCGAAAATGCGAAAGAATTTGATATAAAGCTTGAAGAAAATATCCTCAGTTTAGTCAGCGAAAATACGTTGCTATTATTAGATAGAGGATTTTATCACTTTAGTTTTTGGTTGAAATTAATTGAGCAAAAAGTTAAGTTTATTAGGAGAATAAAGAAAGGAGCAGCAATCAAAGTAGAGCAAGTGTTTACAGATAGTTATGGACTGCGAGACCGTAAGATACGTCTGGGGTCTGGAACAAAGAGAACTCCGTTTATTACTTTACTTTTGATTGAAGTTCGTTCAGGAAAAGCCTGGCATTCCTATTTAACCACTGTCTTAGAGCCAGAGATATTACCCCTTATGTAGTTGCAGATTTATATCGACGACGTTGGCGGATTGAAGAGGCATTTAATATAGTAAAAAGGCTGTTAGATTTAAGCTATTTATTGACGGGTTCAATCAATGGGATTAAATTACAAATTTGGGCAAGGTGGTTATTTTATGCGGTTTTAGTAGACTTAGGTGATGCAGTAGCCGATGAACTAGCTATACCTTTTGATCGGATTTCTTTAGAAATGATTTATCGCGGTCTTTATCATTTTACGATAGCTCATCATAAAGGTAAAGCAACCGATCCAGTTAAATATTTTGCTGCCCCAGAAAATCGCGATTTAGGAATTATCAAACAGGAGCGAAAACCAACTGTTAAGTTAATCGTCGCCCCTTTTCCTGAAAAGCAACGAGGTTCTGACCAATTCTTTTTCAATAATTCTCCAAAAGCCTCTTGACAAAAAACTTACAGCCTTAACTTGTCACCAATGGTGATGCACGGGTTTTGATCTATTTTACCTGTTTTTTTTGCACCTGACTTGCATCGCACCAGTTCTTAACCCATGCCACGTCAAGTGCGATCGATATATTCAGCAAGCCCTAGATAGTTACAAAAGTTTTGGGCGGTTTTTGTTGGGTTCGATTTAAATAAGTCAAGGGTTCGGTCGATCTGGCCTTGCCACAAAAATCCCTTGGCTTTAGCTAGGCGTTTTAACGGGTGCATCTCACCTTTGCAGCCCTCCGCTAGAAATTGGAGTTTTGAGGCAGGAGGCAGGAGGCAGGAGGCAGAAGGAAAGAGGCAGAAGGAAAGAGGCAGAAGGAAAGAGGCAGAAGGAAAGAAGAAGGGGAGCATCTCACCTTTGCGGCCAAGCTAGAAATTGGAGTTTTGAGGCAGGAGGCAGGAGGCAGGAGGCAGAAGGAAAGAGGAAGAAGGAAGGAGCCACAAGAAGGAAGGAGCCAGAAGAAGTATTTTTACAAATATGAGATGCTCCCAGAAGAAGAAGGAAGGAGCCAGAAGAAGGAATGAGCCAGAAGAAGTATTTTTACAAATATGAGATGCTCCCGTTTTAACGACCCTCCCACTTTATACAAATTTTCAATTAAATGATACCAATCTAAGATTTCGCGTCGGGTTTTACCCGGATTCAACTGGCTAATAATCTTCCATATTCCCTCATGTCCATCACCTAAACATGTTAATAAATAGGCTAAAGGTTGATGATTTATATAGTTAATTAACGCTTCATTGTCTTGATAAAAAGCCCCATAATAACTTTCATGTAACCGCACAGCCTTATAATCTTGCCAATGAGAGCCTTCTCCCAAATTCCCTCTCAGACGGACTTTCCCTCCATCTATGCTAGTTTCCTCAACCTCAATTTTGGCTATAGGTTCTGACCATTCTTGTTTTTCTACTAATCGATGCAAACAAGTGTGTCCAATCTTGACTCCCGTCTGAACTTCCATATATGAGGCCGCATTTTCGTAGGAAAGATTAGCAATTTGACGGAGACAGCATTTTTCAAATAATGGAGATCATCTAGTTGATTTCTTAACCTCTAATTTTTTGGCCTGTTTTTCAGTAATTCTTAGTTCACCAATACAGCTTTTTACGCTCGCTGAGGTCGTCCTTGTTCTGTTCCCGTTGCTTGTTTGATAAAAAAAAACCGATTTGGGGGCCGATTTTTTCAAGCCCTTGTTGCCTGAGATGCTTTTCAATATTTTCCAGACTGGTCAGTTTACTGGGGGGTGTATTGTTATACAAAATTTTAGCAATTTCTGCCGTACAGGATTGCAACCGCTCTAGTTCTTCAGGGGTCATGGCTCTTTTTCTCGACTTTTTTTGACGCTTCTATTGATTTTAACTATTTTACGCTGATTTGGGGATATTTACAAAACCGGGATGCTCCCGAGCGATTATTGGGTCGTGTCCAGGTCAAAATGCAGGTGATTGGTGCAATGATATCGGAAGTTGGTGCATTTGGCTTTTGGTATTTTAAAGTCCCAAAAGCCTTTCTATCCAACTTATTTGCTCGCTACCCCTTGACAGATCAAGACAGTATCTACAAAAATCGCGGTTGCTCGACCGGACATGATATCAAAACTCGGATTTTTCTAAACGTTCGGTGCTATGCTTGGCTCTTTGTTGGGATTGTTTTCTGAAGATAATGAGATTGGATTTTTCACCGCAGATTAACGCAAATTAACGCAGATAAACTGCCAAGGAAATCGGCGTTTATCTGCGTTAATCTGCGGTTTCAAACCTCTTATCTTCCGAGATCAACCAATACGGTTCACTTAAGGAAAATTGTAGCGAAAATGTTGGGTTTCGTTCCTCAACCTAACCTACGCACGATCTGTTTTTTAGCACTAACTGAACCGTATTCCTAGATAAACGTCAAGTCAAATTCCGAAAGAGCAGAAACCCCAGTTACACCATTTAACTTCGCCAAAATGCGAGAATCGCTGCCGGTGAGGTTATTGCCATTGCCGTCATAAATGATGTAAGTATTGCCGCCGGAATCGTAGGCAAACAAGAAAGCACTTCCTCCCAGAATATTTGCAGAAACAGTTGTCTGCACATTCAGCAGAACTTGGCTGTTACCGCCCAGATTCGCAAATCCGGGGGCAAAATTAAACTGATCGGCGATCGGCACACCGAGACCGTTAAAATCAGTAATCACATCGTATCCGCCCGCCGCGATCGCAGCCTCGATCGCCGCCGAAGAAGCCGCATCAAAGCCAGGCCCACCTTGTGCAGGGCTGGTATAGCGGTATTGATTGCCGCCGCCGCCCCCCGTCATGGTATCTGCGCCGAGGCCGCCTACGAGCACGTCGTTATCCACACCGCCGTTAATCGTATCGTTGCCGCCTTGACCATCAATAGTATCGCTGCCCGCCAAACCGTCCAAATTGTCCGGCAAAGAACCCCCAACTAAATTGTTAGGCCCGCTATCTGCAGGCAAGATTTGAACGGTGATAGTACCTACACCCGGAATTGTCCCGAATCCGTCGCTGACGCTGTAGGTGAAAGCAGTTGTACCCGCTACGTTGCCGGGGATGAATTGCACTTGAGAGACAAGATTTACAGCTATCCCCAGTTGCGGTGTGCTGACATTGATAATGTTGAGCGTCCCTTTTTGCGGACTGGAATCGTTGGCCAGCACATCGATGAAAGTGGGCAGCGAATTATTCGTACTCGTAAATACGATGCCGTCATTGACAGCAATCGGCGACAGGGTACTTGGAACAGTTACGGAGGTATCGAAAGAATTGATGTTAATCGCCACTGACGCTGCTGCCGTGCCGCCTTGGTCGTCAGCTACGCTGTAGCTGAAAGAACCGGCTGGCCCGATCGCGTTTGTTCCAGGTTGGAATTTCAGCCCGAGTAAATCCTGAACGGTTAACTTTTGGTTCACGGCGACCGGGCTCGTACCCGTAATTACCTGACCAAAAGTAGGATTGGGAAGTCCGACTACCGCGATCGACAGCGGCTGGCCCTCCGGGTCGCTGGGCGCCGAAATGCTCAGAGACAGAGGCAAATTCTGCAAACCAGTCACCGTCTTGCCCGCTTCCACGATCGGCGGCTGGTTAGGAGTCGGAGATGTAAAACTCGGCGGAGTCGGCCCGCCGCCCAAAGGCGGAGGAGTTGGGGGCGCAGCAGTTGGAGTGGGGACGATCGAAGGACTCGGACTCGGAGTTGTCGCGCCCGCAGTCGGACTCGGACTCGTACCCGGAACCTGTACCGGCAATGCCCCCGTACCTGTGCCGCCCCCAGCAGGAGCTGTCGA
>NZ_JAUBTT010000002.1:108159-136238 GCF_036705125.1 Microcoleus sp. B7-D4 | reverse complement strand
GCCGCCCGCAGGAGCTGTCGAGCCGCCCGCAGGAGCTGTCGAGCCGCCCGCAGGAGCTGTCGAGCCGCCCGCAGGAGCTGTCGAGCCGCCCGCAGGAGTTGTCCCGCCGCTAGAAGGAGTTGTCCCCTCAATGGTGAAGGGATTGTCGTTTACGCGGGGTATTTGACCTGTAGTGAACCGAGATTCATCTAGCGAGTTCGATCGAACATCAATCAACACCGCCAAAAATTCCCCAGTTCGCCTGTCCCTAATAATCGTGTTGCTAGAATTCGAGCCTTGGCCCTGGAAAATTTCTAACTCTGTAAAGTTCAGACCTCCAGCCAGACCGATCGAATCTCCCGCCTTAAAATCTCTAATTACATCAGCATCGCCGATTTCGCTGCCGCCAGTAGTGAGAAACCCGTTGCTACCCGGCGACGTGCCCACCCTACCGAGAACAAAGATATCCGATCCGTCGCCTCCTGTCAGAGTATCCGATCCGCGATCGCCCGAAAGAACATCATCCCCAGCATCTCCAGACAAAGAATCATTCTCGTCGCCCCCGAAGATCAGGTCATCACCCTCGCCGCCGTCACCAGTATCGTTACCAACACCGCCGGTGATGACATCCCCGCCCTCCTGGCCCAACAAAATATCATTGCCCCGAGCGCCGATCAGGCAGTCGTTACCAGTGTCACCAAAAAGGGTGTCACTGCCCTTGTCGCCAAAAATCAGGTCGTCCTCGCCACCACCGCGCAGACAGTCATTGCCTTTACCGCCGTACAGCGAGTCGTTGCCTTCAGCACCCAAGACAACATCGTTCCCCTGGTCGCCAAAAGCTAGGTCATCGCCTTGGTCGCCAGAAACCAAGTCATCGCCTTTGCCGCCCCGCGCCGTGTCATTGCCGCGCCCGCCCTCAACAATATCTTTACCAGCGCCGCCGTTGAGAGAATCGTTACCGTCTTCGCCCCTGACTATATCGTCTCCGTCCCGACTCAGAAGCGTGTCGTCGCCGCCGCGCCCGGAAATCGTGTCATTGAACAAGCTGCCGATTAAATAGTTACTGCCGTCATTTGCGACAACTAAGCCATCGACAAAAAGTGGCTGTGGGGGAGGGGTTGGAACTGTCAGAGGTGGCCGCGGCACCGGGGTGATCGAAATGTCCGGGCCCGTCCCCGTCATCCCTGTCGAAGTCCCCGTCATCCCTGTCGAAGTCCCCGTCATCGTTGTCGAAGTCCCCGTCATCGTTGTCGAAGTCCCCGTCATCCCTGTCGAAGTCCCCGTCATCGTTGTCGAAGTCCCCGTCATCCCTGTTGAAGTCCCCGTCATCCCTGTTGAAGTCCCCGTCATCGGCGACGGTGCCGGGGACGGCGACGGTGCCGGGGACGGCGACGGTGGGGGAAAAGCTACTGGTACTGCACTTGGCATTGTTCCGACTCCTTGCGACGCTACTCAAAAACTAACTACTAAATAAACTTAAAGTCAGATGCAGTAATGACGGTGCTGAGGGCTCCCGGCACTGTAGGAATAGAATTCAACACTCCCAAATCGAAAGCTGGGAGACTGTCATCTGCCACATTCGGGTCGAAGCCGAGAACGTACTTGTTAAAAGTATTGTTCAGGTACACGAAGAAAGCTCCTGTTTTGCTCGAACCCTTTTGATTCTTCAACACTGCATTTACTGCTTGAGCGTTATCAAATTTAGATTCAAACAAAATGACTGATTGCTTGCTGATGTCGTCGCCGCTAGACCCGATATTCCTGACGATAAAACTGGTGAAATCGAGAGTAGTTCCTGAGTTGGTTAAACCCGCGAAATTTGACGATCTGAACAAGAATCTGTCGGTCTCGCTGCCGTTAGCGTTAAAGTCAGCAATCACGTCCACGCCTTCGCTGGGAGTTTCGTAGTAGAAGAAATCATTGCCAGCATCGCCGGTGAGCAAGTCAGAACCGACACCGCCACCCAAAATGTCATTGGCTGCACCGCCGGAAAGCGAGTCGTTGTCATCGCCGCCCAATACCAAGTCATTGCCGAAGGCGCCGCTGAGACAGTCGCTGCCGGCACCGCCGTCGAGAGTGTCGTCGCCCGCTTGGCCGTCGAGGGAGTCGCTGCCGGCCTCGCCCAACACGTAGTCATTGCCCGAACCTCCGAGTCCCGTGTCGTTGCCTTGTCCACCCAACATCGTTTCATCGTTGTCGCCGCCCAAGATGGAATCGTTATTGATACCGCCATCGACCAAGTTTCTGCCCAGTCCACCGTCGAGGATGTCGTCGCCTGCACCGCCCTCAAGGGAGTCGTCGCCAATGCCACCAAGTAAGGTGTCAATCCCGGCGCCACCAAGTATCGAGTCCTCGCCGGATTCTCCCAACATCGAGTCATTGCCTGTTCCGCCGTCAATGGTGTCGTTGTTGTCACCGCCCAAGAGGTTGTCATTGTCATTGCCGCCGAACATCAGGTCGTTGCCCAGCCCGCCGATCAGCGAGTCTATGCCGTCTTGGCCGTCAACGGTGTCGTTGCCCAGTCCGCCGTCAACGGTGTCATTGCCGATCGCACCCACCACCGAGTCGTTGCCTGCTTCACCGAATACGACGTCGTTGCCGACACTGCCATCGATGATGTCGCTGCCGTCGCCCCCAGAGAGGGTATCGTCGCCGGCCCCGCCGAGGATGAAGTCGCTGAGGTTGCTGCCTGTAAAGCTGCTGGCCGGGAGTGCGCTGCGATCGACAATATTATCTACCACCGTGATGCTGAAGGATGTCGGCCCGATAGTTGCAGATCCGTCGGAGGCTGTAAACGTGAAAGTGTCGCTGCCACCTGCTGCCAGCAAGTTGTATTTGACGATGTTGTTATTGATATCGTCTTGGGTGAATTTGCCGCCCACGTTGAGAAAGGTGCTACCCCTTTGGACAAAACCTCTGGTAGCATCGGGAGCTTTAGTAATCGTGTAAACGATTTCCAAGGGGCTGTTGTCGGGATCTGTGACTAACAAATCGGCGGCAGTGATTGTCTGGATAGGATTACTTTTGGCAACCACCACACCGTCGTTAATTATTAGCTGCGGCGGGCTACTGACGTTGATGGTTACTACCGCCTTACTTGTGCCGCCGCTGCCGTCTGCGATCGAGTAGCTGAAGCTGTCAGTACCCAAAAAGCCCGGATTCGGGGTGTATTTGAATACGCCACCGCCCACGGGACTCACGCTCCCTTTGCTTGCTGGAGTAAAAGTCGTGACAGTCAGAGCGCTTTGTTCCTGGTCAGTGTCGTTCAACAGAACGTTGAAACTGAGTTCTTTACCCGCAACCGTGGTGAAGTTATCGTTAACTGCTCTTGGAGGTTGGTTAAAGATGGGCGTCGGGAACGTCGGCGGCGGACTTCCTGTCGGCGTCGGACTTCCTGTCGGCGTCGGACTTCCTGTTGTCGGCGTCGGGAACGTCGGCACCGGCTCTGTCGGTGTGGGCGGTGTCGGACTTCCTGTCGGTGTCGGACTTCCTGTCGGTGTCGGACTTCCTGTCGGTGTCGGACTTCCTGTCGGTGTCGGTAGGGGAAGGGGAGTTGCGCTGCCGGGAACTGTGGGGGCAATTACAAATGAGCTTCGCCCTAGGGTTCTGCTGTCTACTCCAGGCAATACTGCTAAAAAGTCGCCGCTGACGCCGTTGCGAATAATCGTACTGCCGGCTTTCGTCTCAGTGCTTTGGAAGATTACCAAATCTTCAAACTTGAGGTCGCCGGTTAACCCGATTAAATCTTCGCCTTGGCGAAAGTCTGTGAAAATGTCGGCATCGGCGATATCGGGGCCGCCTGTGGTGAGAAATGCCGGGTTAGTGCCGTCGCTGCTGCCGCTGGGGGAACTGAAGGCGCCGATAACGAAGACATCTCTGCCTTCGCCTCCTGCGATTATGTCTTTGCCTGCTTCGCCCCAAAGAACGTCGTTGCCAGCACCGCCGTCCACGATGTCATCACCGTCGCCGCCGAATACGATGTCGTCGCCGTCGCCGGAAAAAAATGTGTCCCCGCCGGCGTTTCCGTATAGCCAGTCGCCTCCTTCGTTGCCAAATAGCAAGTCTTCGCCGTCGCCACCGAAGAGCGAGTCGTTGCCTTGGTCGCCCCACAGGATGTCGTCGCCTCGATCGCCCAAAAAGCTATCGTCGCCAGAACCCCCACGCAAGCTGTCGCTGCCTTTTCCCCCATAACCCGTGTCTCTGCCTTCGCCTCCGATTACCGTGTCGTTGGCGTCATTGCCGTACAGCAGGTCAGGGTTATTTGCCCCGTCGAGGCAGTCGTTGCCTTTGCCTCCGTACACGGTATCGAGTCCTGAACCGCCGTCGAGAACGTCGTTCCCTGGCGCGCCGAACAGCACGTCGTCATCATCGCCCCCGAATACTAAATCGTCACCGTCGGCTCCTTGGAGGTTGTCGTTGCCTTGCAGCCCGGAAATCACGTCGGGCCCGGGACTGCCAACTAAGGAGTCGTTGGTTTCTGTGCCGCGGACTACGCCGCCGATGATTCCGGGCGAGGTACCTTGGCCTCCGCCCCCTGTGTCGTCTATGTCGCCAATTGTGTCGTCCCCGGAGGGAGGTGTTGGAGGTGTTGGAGGTGGTGCTGGGGTTGGAGGTGTTGGCGGCGTCGGAGGTGGTTCTGGTGTTGGAGGTGGTTCTGGTGTTGGAGGTGGTTCTGGTGTTGGTGTTGGTGGTATAATTACTGCTGGCACTGCACTTGGCATTATTTTGGCTCCTTTAAACGACGACGATCCCGATTAACTTTAAGAACTGATTAGTATCAGTTTGTTGCCACAAATCTGGCTTAAAATTGATTAATAACCCCATCATTTCTAACATACTAAATCAAAACTGCAACGGCTATAGATATTTTTTAAGCGGGGCATCTTTTGATATCAAAATATTAATGATTGCACGTTTTGATGCCTAGGTTGGGTATACTTTAATATCGCGCCACTTCGATATATAACCTAGAATTCCGGCTGGGAGTCAGCCCAGTGTATTTATCCAGAAGCCGAATAAATAAAAATCTTCGCCGTCAGAATTTTTTCTTTCCGAATGTCGAAGGCTGAATACAGATGTGCCCCTTGCCAGCAGAAGCCGACTGTCTTATGCTGACTGCTGACAAGAAACAGAGCTGTTAATTAGGGGCAGAAGCGGCCCGGTTTGTTCTTGTCCACTGACGGATAGTTCGCTGTGGCAAAGGTAAAGCAGGGAACAGCGACTTAACAAATCTAGCAGAATTCGCCGCAGCCGCTGTTGGTCTGCCGCCGTTTCCTCTTCGGTTTCCCAGGGGCGCCCCAGTTGCGATCGCAAAAATAAGGGAGCACCAAACAATGTCGCCGCACCACCACTCAGCCACAGGGGCGAGCCGGCATCCAGCCAAAAGTGCCATTTGTGGGCGCGGCGGCTGCTGCGGTACTGGAAAATGTTGGCGAGGGTGACGGCCCTGGCTGCTGGGCCTTCGGGACGCACTGGAAAGGGGTTGGCGGTGACGGTTCCTTGGCGCAACAACTGGATGAACCGGGCGATCGTTTCTGAGTCGCCGCCGTTTGTGGGTTCTACGCGCTGCATTCGCCCGTTGATTTCCCAGTAGTGGGTGGCGGTTTCCATTAACTCGCGCAGGGCTGCTAGCCGATCGTAGGGCAGGTATCTGTCGTTCATGAGAAATTTCTGGATTGCTCGATCGAGTAGGGCAATTGGACTCGGCAACAGCCGCTCCTGCTGTTGCGATCGCTGTTGTTCGATCCACTCCACAATGCGATCGTAGGCCCTGGCTGCTCGGTGTCCCACTCTGTCCCACCGGGGAAAGGCTGTAATGGGCAGCAATTGAGGTCGATCGATATCTGGGCAAAAACAGTGATCGGCGATTAAACCGGCTCTCACTTGGTCGATCGATTTTTGATTGTGAATTTGAGATTTTAGATTGAACGTCGAGTTGGAATCTTCTGTTTCCAATGAACTGTGTTTCTGGCTGCCCAACACTACCAGCATTTCGGCTGCGCCGTCTCGATCGACTAAACGGCCGAGTCCGGGATAAACTAAGGCTAACAAAGTCAGTAAAGCTCGAATCTCTGGGGTAGCCGAGAGGGGACGCTGATCGTTGAGAGATACGGCGGCGATATTATGTCGCGCCAGAATTTCCGTTAAACTGTAACGGGCGATCGCATCCATCCCAGGGGCAATTACGGCGATTTCCTGGGGTTCCACGGCTTGTGACTTCACCGCATCCACGATGATTTCGGCGGTTTCTCGCAGCAGTTGAGCCCGGGAAGTGGTTTGGAGCGATCGAACTTTACCGGGCAAACTCAAGCCTAAAGGATAAAAGCCCTCAGTATTAACTGCTAAACTTACCGCTAAATCTCCAATCTCTGGGGCTAAACCGGCTTTTGCGTCCAAATTTACCACGCTTTGACAGCGGCTTTCGAGTCTGGCTAGGTATTCCGTATCAGCCCCCAAGCCCAAACGCACTCCTCCATCTGGGTTGTAGGAGAACGCCCCCGCCGCACCGAAGTCGAGCATTCGATCGAACAAATGGCCACTGATCGCGGGATAATCGTCAACATCGTCTGCGATCGCAGCTTGATATCTAGAGGCCAAATGCTGCTGGTAGGTGGCATCCGGCAACAAATAGCGCCAGTAGAGTTCGCAAACAATCCCGTAAGTCAGGAGCCCCCGCGTCAAGCACCACTCCCGCCACCTTTCCAGCAACTCTCCCATGCTAGTCCACAGGTTGTTCGAGCCGCTGTCACCAGCAAATCCCTGTTCCAGAATGCTGGGAATCTCTTCTCTCGGCGTACCGCTGACAGCAGCAAGTTGTAATAAGTCTAGTGTTCGACGCACCATTCGGTTTGGACTGACCCCTGTTTTTTGCAAAATCCCTTCGTCTAGTTCGCGACGCCAGAGTCTCGCGGCAAGTTCCAGTTCTGTTTCAGGTTGCAGCCGCAGGGGAAATTGAGCCCTCAAATCCAGCGACTGAACTAGCAGCGGCCAAAATAGCAATACCTCCTGCTCAAAAAAACCGAAGGGCGTTGTGGAGTGAAAGGTATATTTTCCTTCGGTAGCGACGGCGATGCGATCGGCCAATTCTAGCCGGTTGTCTCCGTTAGCTGCTAAGACTAAAATTGCTGGGGCAGTTTGTCCAGCCCGCCGCCGCCCGGAACTAGATCGCCCTGAAACTGTTGTGGGCAAAGGCTTGACCGTTTTGCTCCAAATGCAGAACTGCTCGACTAAACGAGTGGTTTTACCGCTGCGGGCAGATCCGACAATCCAAATTGAATCCGAGACCTCGGTTCCCAATTTATGTAAATTTGTTACCATACTGTGAATACTTTAATCACTAATGTCTACAGCCAACTAACCAGCTTTAGCTATGAATACTTCTCCGTGGTACAGGATTGTAAAATATCTCTACAGCCTTCACCAATGGTATCGAGAAACGCCTGAGAGGGCTCTCGAACAGGCCTACGATGCTGCGTTAGCAATTAAGGCGATCGAAGACGAGCATTTTGGCGGTCAAGCAATCTCCGATCGTTCGGGAGAATACGGACAAAGCACCCTGTCTTACTTTAAATCCGAACTGCAAAAATACCTCAAGGTCATCCAAACCCGAATGGTTGAGTTTAATGCTAGCCGTTCTTTTTTGGAACTGCCGGAGCGAGTGGGGGCCCAACCAAAAACGGGGCACAGCGCGGATCATCACCAGCACGGATTACATCTCAACAATAAAGATAGAGCCTCCCTTATATTTGAGAAGCTAGAGTTTATTGATGGAGTCATCGACAAGTATATTAATAATAGTAGATCGACGGCAATTGTTCCGGTTGTCACTTCAGTAAATGTGCAGGCAAAATCTACAAATAGCAGCTCTCCACCTGACAAAAAAAATAAAGGTTCAGCTAATTCTGTTCAAATTCACGATGGTGAGGTTGACACTAACTATGAAGAAGTGAATTTATTACCGCGATCGCTTTTGGGAACTTTGAATCGAATCACTAAAGATTTAGATCCGGGAGCTGAAAAAGAAGTAGTCAAGAATTTTCGCAATTCCAAAGTAAAAACCATTATTTCTCTCAGATTTATTTTGCTTTTGATTTTAGTTCCGCTGTTGACGAATCAAATTGCCAAAAACTTTTTAGTCGGCCCGGTAGTTGACCATTTTAGAGGCAAAGAAAATGCTCCAATTTTCATAAATGTTAACCTGGAAGAAGAAGCATTCCAAGAGCTGGAGAGATTTGAGCAACACCTCAAATTTGAAAGGTTAATCGGCATTGCTCCGTCGCTTTCTTTAGAGGAAACGGAAAAGAAGATTGCCGAGAAAGCAGTTGAACTAGCGGAGGAATACCGATCTGAAAGTGGTGGAGCTATTAAAAATATTTTTGCCGATTTGATTTCCTGCATTGCCTTTGCCGCGATTATCGTCACTAACAAGAAAGAGATTGAGATTTTAAAGTCTTTCATGGACGATGTGATTTACGGCCTCAGCGACAGTGCGAAAGCTTTCGTAATTATTTTGTTTACAGATGTGTTTGTCGGATTTCACTCGCCTCATGGTTGGGAAGTAATTCTCGAAGGTTTATCGAGGCATTTGGGACTGCCAGAAAATAGGCAGTTCATATTTTTGTTCATTGCGACGTTTCCAGTGATCTTGGATACGGTATTTAAGTATTGGATATTCCGTTATTTAAACCGGAGTTCGCCTTCGGCTGTTGCTACGTACAAGAATATGAACGAGTAATCAGGGGCGAAGGAAGTTCGGCAACGGATTTTGTAGCGGATGTAACGGATGTAACGGATGTCAGTCCGATGTCCGTCGGAAGAAGGAAGAAGGAAGCAGGAAGCAGGAAGGAAGAAGAAAAAAAGATGTAATAATGGCAATGGTTTCAGCGATTAAGAACGTCCTCAGTAGGGTCTCCACTGCACAGAGAGTGGCTTACCCATAGCGCATAAAAGCATTTATTGTTTGCGTCAGAAGTGGTTTAATTAAGTTGATATACTTAAGCTGTTTGGCCTCTAAATTTTATTTTTTGGCTGGTTCTCGCGCGCACCGTACAAGAATTTTATCAAACTTGACTGTCCTAAAGGCTCGGCTCAGGAAACGTAAAATTTAGATGCGGCTAGGTCGATCGAAAAAAAATACGATCGCCCTCCTCGCCTCGAAAACTTAAGGGCGATCGCATTCCCAAAACCCATTACCAATGGCCTAATTCCAACGCTTTTTGCGCTGTCGCTGGCTTGCCACCGCCTCTACCAGTCCCAGGCCGAGAAAATTACTCAGCAGCGAGGCATTCCCGTAACTCAGGAAAGGCAGCGGAATGCCCGTAACCGGAGCCAAGCCAATGTTCATTCCAATATTTACGAACACCTGAAAAATCAACATTGACAGTACGCCGATCGCCAGCAAAGAACCAAAATTATCGTTAGCAGTTTGAGCGATCGTCACCAACCGGAAACAAATTAACCAGAACATAAACAGCACGCAAATACAGCCAATAAACCCCAATTCTTCGCCAATAGCTGAAAAGATAAAGTCTGTATGCTGTTCGGGAATAAAGTTAAGCTGAGTTTGCGTTCCCTGAAACAAACCCCTGCCTTTCAGTTCCCCGGCCCCAATAGCAATCCGAGATTGAATCAAGTGATATCCGCTGCCTAAAGGGTCTTTCTCCGGGTTTAAAAACCCTGTCAGGCGCATTTTTTGATAATCCTTGAGTACATTCCAAAAAAGCTGTCCGACTTGTCCAGAAACAACGTTCACCAACACAGCACCGAAAGTCCCCAGCCAAGGCCAAGGCAGGGTTCGCCAAGCGATAATACCCGCAAGAACTACCCAGGCTACCCAAATCGGTGTAGACAGGTTATTGAGGAGAACAGAGATTAGAGGAGAGAATAGCAATATTAGCCAGCCGGGATTTACATTACCCCAGTAAAACATCCCAATTGTGATCGCGCCGAAGACTAAGGAAGTACCTAAATTTGGTTCGGCAAAGATCAATCCCCAGGGTACAGCCATAATCGCCAGCATCCTCAACATATTACCCACCGTGGGAACAGTCTTGTCGTGCAGGAGAGCTGCTAAAGTGACAATCATGCCTACTTTGGCAAATTCTGACGGTTGCAGGTAAAAGCCGCCGATGTTGATCCACCGCTGGGCGCCGAGTCCTGTAGTACCGATAAAACGCACTGCGATCAGCGACAAATTGATTAATATGTAAATCGGCCATTTCCACTCCAGCAGTATTTGGTAGCGGCAGCGGGAAATGATGATGGCGAGGAACAAACCAACTGCCCCAGTTACCCAGTGTCGCCACCAGTCGATCAGCCCCTGGTTGATTTCGACGCTGCGGATCATGATTCCCCCGAAGATGGTGAGGGCGATGCAAGCGGCGAAGAGCCAAGGGTCTGCTTCTTCCCAAGGTTTGAAGATTGATTTCCAGCGGTTTCTGACTTGTATTCTCTGCAACATGAGGATTTTAGATTTTAGATTTTAGATTTTAGATTATCGAGCCGATTTTCGGAAGTTGTGGATATATTTCGGATTCAGAGTCTGCACCTTACTTGAGAAGCGTCGGTGTAAGTACCTCAGATTATTCGGGGAGTTGTAGGGATGTTCCGGGAACGGAAGAAGGAACGCCCAACCGGGTATCTGGGTATTCTATTTTTTTCTGGGCGCTTACTTAATTTAGTTCGCGCACGTGGTCAGAAACCGGGTTTTTCTCGAAAAGACGCACTGCAACTGGCAGAAACCGCTAAAAACCCGGTTTCTTGGGTTTTGATTCGTAAGCCCTAGAATCGTCAGGCCGGTTCGTAAAGGTACTCGAAGCCGTTACCGTCGGGATCTCTGCCGTAGAAGGATGCAGTACCGTCGCGGTGTTCGTGGATGTGGGTGACGGAAACACCATCGGCTTTGAGTTGTTCGTAGGCGGATTCCATTTCGGTACGATCGTCAAATACAAACCCAAAATGCGGCCCTGCTTGGTCGTAACTCGGACTCAACAGCGCCAATCCGTCCTCTCCTGCTTTCAAATAAGCCCAGTCTGGATCTTTCCAGACTAACTCCATACCCAAGTTGCGGTAGAATTCAGCAGACTTCTCTATGTCTTGCACGCAGACGGCTACGTGTCCCAATCGTTTTAGTTTCATATCTACAAAGTTTATGGTTGTTCTTTCGTTTATTGTATCTATTTTCTGATTTCTTGCTCGATTAATTAGGTATTTTTTCAGTTTTTTTGTCGCGGCTAACTGTACTTTTTCTACTTGTTTGCTAGCGTCCATTTCGCTGAACAGTTGAATGGCGCGGTCAAAATTTTCTTGGGTTTTCTCGATGTTACCAAGTTTTTGTTCTGTTAGTGCTAGTTGAGAGCAAGCTTCGGCTCGGTCTAATTTAGCGCTGGCTCGATCGGGTATTTCGATTGCTTCTGGATGGTGCGGCAGGGCTTGGTCAAATTCTCCCCGTTCTCGGTACAGATACATTTAACCCGGTAAATCCCGGACTAATCCCGGAATAACCGTGTATGGCAAGACAGAAAAAGCAGCAAGCTCTCCTGTCAAGGAGGTATCTCTCAAAGCTTTCAACAAAATATTGAAAGCGCCATTTTTATCCCTTTCTAGGGTGTGTCCGCATTTTGGACATTTAAAGATTTTAGATCCACCCAAGTTAGTATGGATATGTCCACATTTTGAGCAAGTTTTAGATGTATACTCTTCCGTTACGTCTACTACAACACCACCGTGCTTGGTGGCTTGATGCTTCAACATTTGCTTGAAACGATAATGACTCAATGTAACCATCGCTCTAGCCGTTTTAGTCGCCAACCTACGTTTACCTTTCTTGACCATTTGTTGCGTCTCAAAGGTTGGCAAAAAAATTAACTTGTACTTGCTTGTTAGATATTTGGCAGCTTTTTTATGCAATTCATTGACCAAGTTTTTAATCTTGATCCTGATTTTGGCGGCTGATTTTCGCAGGCAATACCTTAGTCGCTTGAACTCTCTCCCTTTACTTACTCCAATACGGGACATTAATTTGTCTAGATGCCTTGCTAGGCGATAGATACGACCGATATCGTTTTTTCCTATTTCGATGAAGTCACTACCATCAAAACCAGTAAGAAAAGTTCTGACACCCGGATCTAGCGCGACAACCAAATCGCTATTAATTGGTTTCATTACTTGTGCGTCAATCGCATAGCCGATCAACCACTGCCTGTTAATTAAGCTGAGTATTGGTTCGTGCTGCATTACCTCAACGATTGGTTCTGATGCTTTAAAACTTAGTCCTTTGGTAGAATTTGGGTAAAAAGTACCTAACTTCCAGTTAGATGTTTGGAACCGGATAGTTTGAGATGTGTCGAAACGGCTCCTAAACTTTGCCGTTCCTTTGACTTTCTTCGCAGCCTTGTGTGCTTCAAAAGCTTGAAACACTGCCATTTCTCGGGGATTATAAGGCTGCTCTGACACCCACTTGGGAGCCGAGTCCATCACTTTCTTTCTTAAATCGTACTTGCCAATTTTTTCGTCTCTCAGGATAGCAATTGCTTGGTTATAACACCATCTACTTGCTGCAATCCAAGTCCTCCACTTCGCTGCTAGCTTGGTTTCCGGGTAAACTCGAATCTTCTTTGATAGCAGATTTGTATTTTCGCAAACCATAGAGTCGGCAGCTAAAGACGTGGATGATGGCAAGGATATCTTCAACCATTTCTCGTTCTGGAGACAGCTCGTTTCTACTGAGAACCATGAGTTGGCAATTGTTTTGCTCGCAGATCCATTTGATAAGATCGCCACCAAACCGGCACAGTCTGTCTTGGTGTCCCACCACAACTGTTGAGATGTCTCCTGACATGACTTGTCCCAGAAGGGCAAGCAGCGCTTTTCTTTTGAAGTTGAGTCCGCCTCCGATGTCTTTGAAGACTTTGGCTTGCGGGTAGAGGTTTTGGAGGTAGCTGACTTGCCTATCGAGGTCTTCGCGCTGTTTGTAGCTACTGACCCTGGCGTAGATGGCTGTAATTCGGTCGTGTCCGGTTCCGAGAACGCTGTCGATGTCGTAGCGTCGCTGGTTGGAGGGAGTTCTGATTGCTGATATTTTGTCGGCAAGTTCCCAGTTTCTAAGGGTTTTGTCTGAGACTTGCAGGATTTTGCAAGCTTCTCGCGGTGTGACATATCTGGTCATCGCTAGGTGGTATTTTTGTTCTCAAACTATAGTACCAGACTTTACCGGAATTTACAAGAACATTCCAGGAAATCATTTACTTTGTGTCAGCAGCGCGGCTGTACCGCTGAGAGTTTTGGCTTTGATGGTGCTGTACTGGTTTTGGTCGGCCTGGGCGATCGCTTGGCGGTACAAGCTCAAAGCTTTCTCTGTCTCTGGCAGGTTGTGATAAGTGGCGGCGAGAAAAACTAATTTGTATCCCGTACCCACCAACTGACTGTTTTCCCGATCGGCATAAAGTTTTTCGGCGATATCTTCCGCCTCTTTTTTGCTCCGACACAGGAGTTGAGGAAAGCTAACCCGACATCGATCGAATAGCTATTACTCCCGATTTAGTCCCGCATTTTTTTCAGCTTGACAAATATCTCCATAGCTGATTATAATTCGCGCGTTTCTATTTGACAAAAACCTATATTAATTGCAGCGTTAACTTTCCCGAATTCCAGATTAGCTTGTTTACCGTTTTTATGTTCCCTGCTTTTCGCTATAATTTGCAAAAATTTAGTGGCTTTTATTTCTGATATTTGATGGTCTTCTATGGCTTGATTTATATCGCATAAAATTCGATAATAAATGCCTAAAATACTGTATAAACCGCTCAAATAATAATCATAAGTGACACTGTTGAGTGTGGAGGGGAAGTTGACAGACAAGCTTCTGACATCCGCACAAATCAAGTCGAGTTTATATTCAGGAGCAAGCAGCTATGTCTATTAACGATGTTGAAACAGCGATCGTAGATGAACAAATTAGCCCTCAAGAATGCGGTCGCGTTCGTTTCCAAAACAGTTGGTGGCCGGCGAAGTGCGATCCTCTTTGAGGGCTTCGCTAACGAGAAATAACTTTGCAACCCGGTGAAGTTGTTGGCGTCGTGAGACTTGACAACATTACTTTGATAGTTGAAGCGTAGTTGGGAAACCATCGGGAGATGGGGAGTTATCGGAGGGTAAAACAAATAAAGTTGCGATCGCGTTTCTATTTCTATACATTTCTCTTCAAAAGGGCGATCGTACTTCTGGCCTCTGTTAATTTCCAGATTCTAGAGTTTTACCTCAACCATAACTCGCCGCTGACAGTCGCCAGTCCGCCAGACCGCCAGGGAATGAATTCCCTGTCTAATAGCTAAAGTCCTCTGAAGAGGACTAATGAGTTTTTCAGTCCTCTTCAGAGGACTTTAGCTTTGAGGCAGGGGTTTCAACCCTTGCCGGACTGCGGGTTGAACCTAGTTGTTGACACGAAGAAGGACACGGCAATGCCGTGTCCCTACTTACGAAAAGCCTATGTGTCATGCTGACTGAAACGAAGCATCTCACTCGATGCTTCGCCCAAATGCCTAAGTTTTATTTTTCATAACGAACTAGAAGATGCCAGAGAAAAATATCCGGGTCGTCATGAGCTATCATCTCTTTAAACATCGAAACAAAAGGCTCATAGTCCAAAAACTGCATCTCCAAACTGAGTTGTTGCAATCCTGCTTCTTTAAAGATGCGATTTAACCGCAAGGGAGTGTAATAAATCTGGGGATCTTGCCACTCAGCGTCCCAAACTTTATTGCCGTAGACATCGATATATCCCTCTGTAACACAGTGAGCGTGTTGGCGACTCAAATAGGCAATTTCTAAAAAGCATAAGGTGGTTGGAAAATATCCGTATATCTTGCCACCTGGCTTGAGAACTTTACCAAATTCCCGAATCATCTCGCGATTGGTTTTATCCTCACTGGAAACCACGGAATTTGCGAGTAGGACGTAATCAAATTTCTCGTTCCACTCATGTTTTTGTTCGGTGATTCGCGTGGAGTCTACTTGCTCAAACACGATTTGCTGATTGTTGAGTCGGGAATCTCCATCTGCTGTTTTCCAGTGTGCTTGTGCTTTTTCAATGGCTGTTTTGGAAAAATCGGTACAGTAGATTTGTCCAATTTGGGGGCAAAATTCTAGTAAGGTTTTCTGAAGATAAATTTCGGAGCCGCAACCGGGAATTAGGACTTTGATGTCAGGCGAGTTGGGAATATCATAGCCGGGAGAACGCTCTGGACGGATTAAGTTTTTGCAGATTTTGGGGTCTTGGGTGATGCTGAAAGCGGTGTTAGTATAATCTTCGTGACTTTTGTCCCAGAGAGCTTTCTCTTCTTCAAGAGATTTCGAGCCTAGGTTAGCAGAAGAGGGAATTAGCCATTTGTAATCATTTGTGCTGGTCATAATTTTTAACTCCAAAATATTCAGTACAGGTCAAATGTGTGTGTCAACCGCTAACAACCAAGCTGCCGTTTTCCAGCACGTACATGACATCCGCACGCAAGGCATGGGCCATGCGGTGGGTAATCAAAATTACGGTGCGTTCTTTGGTGATGCGCTCGATGGTGGCGAGGATTTCGGCTTCTGTGGCGGGGTCAAGGGCGGATGTGGCTTCATCCAGAATTAGAATGGCTGGATTTCTTACCAAGGCTCTAGCTAAGGCAATTCTTTGCCGTTGTCCCCCTGATAACTGTCCGCCCCTGTCACCCACAGGTGTGTCGTAGCCTTGGGGTAAGGACAAAATAAAGTTGTGAATCTCGGCGGCTTTGGCTGCGGCTTCGACTTGTTCGTCAGTGGCTTCGAGATAGCCCATGCGGATGTTTTCTCGCACCGAGGAATTAAAGAGAATTACATCCTGAGAAACGAGTCCAATTTGAGAACGGAGGGAGCGTACTGTTGCATGACGTAAATCAATTCCATCAAACAGAATGCGTCCTTTATCCGGGTCATAAAATCGCGTCAGCAAGTTGACAATGGTACTTTTTCCTGCTCCACTTTGACCGACAAATACCGCGAAGTCTCCTTGGCGAATCTTCAGGGATAGATTTTTAACTCCTCCTCTATCTTGGGAGTAGCTAAAGGTAACATCGTCAAAGTTAATATCACTGGAAAAGTGAGGTAAATCAATCGCATCCGGTGCATCCTGAATGGCCGGAGTTTCTGATAAGATATCGCTGATGCGTTGCAGCCCTGCTACTCCATCGATAAATGCAGGCAGTGACGAAGTTAAACCGAGAATATTGAGATTCAATCCTAGCATTAAAACTTGAAATGAGGCAAGGGTGCCTACGGAAATGATATTTTGGTATGTCATGACAGCACCGATACTTAAAACGATAAGCTGCGTCATGACAAAACCAATCATCGGGACTTTCTGCACTAAGTAGGAGAGAAAGGTTGCCCGGACATCAACCTGTTTTAAGTCATTTAAATCGGTGGAAAAATCTTTACTCATTTGGTTTTCCAGCCCGAATATCTTGACAACGGTTTGCGAGAGGATATTCTCTTCGATAACGCTGGCAATCTGTCCTTCTTTTTGCAGCAACTTATAGCCGACTTCGGTTGCAAGGCTGGCAATTTTTGCTGGGGCAATGGTGCAGAGGGTTAAACCGATTAAACTGAGCAGGGCTAATTGCCAGTTGAGGAAGAAGAGGAAAACCAGAGAAAATAGGAAGTTAGACAGTTGTAAAACAACAACTGTCAGCCCCATTGTAATTACACCATTTTCCACCTTTTGGACATCGGCGATGAGACAATTGACAATATCCCCGGCTGAACGCCGCCCAAAAAACTCCATTGAAAGGCTTTGGAGATGCTCGAATAGAGAGTATCGGATATTGTTGGTGATTAAAATGCCCAAACGCGCTCCTAGGAAAATTCCTAGCAAACCGATGCAGGCATATAGAATTGCTCCGACAACTAGCAATGACAGGATTAGAACCAGAAGACTATAGTTTTGGGGAACGATGGCGGCATCGATGATAAATTTTAAGCTGGCTCGGAAGACTGAATCAAATGCTGCGTCGAATATTAGGCAGATAAAGAGTAAAATGAATTGCCATTTGTAGGAGGCAATGTATTTGTTGAGGGTTTTAAAGAACCAAATAAGTTCCATGAGTTATGAGAGTTTGTCTACAGGCACGATTTATACTTTTACTTTGGCAGTTTTAATTTGGATAGCATTCTTATTAAGCAGGGGCTGTTTTAAAGAGCAGAGGTTCGGCAAGTAGGGGAAGGTGGTTAAGGGAGCATCTCATATTTCTAAAAACACTTCTTCTGGCTCCTTCCTTCTGCCTCTTGCCTCCTGCCTCACAACTTAGATTTCTAGCTGGGCTGCCAAAGTGAGATGCTGCCGGTGGTTAAAGCAGCAATGCTAATCCAACTTGATAAACTGTTGAATTGCCTCTACAACTGGAACCTTTTGGTTCTTATAGTAAACTTCTCCACAATCGAGATAGCATTCAGCGGCATCTTTCAGTTCTTCACAATTCTCAGGATTGTCGATCTCTTCGCTGATTTCTTTAGACTGATTCTTCTGTGTTTTAATGTATTCGTTGTAGGGCTTTTCTCGCTTGGTCAGCGTGCGTCGCAGACGACCGGGCTGTTGTTCTCCTTGGAAGCGCTGGTTTAGATCGAAATCCAAACGCAGATAATCCCCCCCTGTACTTTCCATGATTTGGTAACAGATAGCTTCAGAATTTTGAGCAGCAGGATTCATGAACATATCCGGTAGGCGCCGAGCCCAGCCCAACTGTCCCCACCCATTGATGTCTTTATAGCTGTAGGGACAAGTTGTATTGCCAGTGCCAATGGAGAGGACAGCAATATCGCTCAATTGTAATTTGTTTTGTTTTTCAATCAACAAAGCGTGGGCGATCGCCACTAACGCCGGGTTGTTGGCTGAGACACCGCCATCGATATGGGGAAGACTTTGCTCCTCGTTATAGGGAAGGTTGTAAGGGGGAAAAAACGTGGGTGCTGATGCTGAGGCAGTGCAGATTTTCCAGAGTTCAATGTTGTCGTACCACGTTTTTGCATCGGCCGACTTATTCGTAAACCACGTTGTGTTTCGGGAATAAACGTCATAAGCAGGTATCAGAATATAGGGTCGATCAATCTCGCTCATTTTCGGAGAGCCCAACTCCGGGTGAATCAATTTTTTCTGCAATATTTTAGCTAAACCCTGCTCTCCCTGTTCGTGGGGGTATAACAAATTACTGGCGAGAGCTTGACTTACTTTTCTCCATTTTCGAGCCTCACGAACCGACGGTAGGAATATATTTTTTCCCTCTTCTAAGTAGAAATCAATCATTTGCTGAACATTCATCTGACAGGTAATCGCCGCCGCCAGAATTGAGCCAGTGGATGTGCCAGAAATCAAGTCAAAATATTCATGCAATTTCTGACCTGTTTTTTCTTGTATGGTTGTCTCTACCTGCTTGAGAATTGTAGCAGATAATACTCCCCGGATGCCGCCGCCATCTAAGCTGAGAATTTTGAATGTCATGGTATCCTCCCCGATCGGTTAATTTTTAAGTGAACAGTGCCTAACCTTTAGTTAGGATTGGAATTGAGAACGAAATCTTAGCTGTCATTTTTCATTTTTACATTTTCAGACGATCGCCCTGGTGAATATCTGAATTTTTAGAGACCAGAAAATGGGTTGAGATTACACAGGTGTGTAATATTGCCAGAACCAATATCCTAACCCCAAAAAAGTCAGCCCAACTAACAGAGCGATCGCTATCTTGGTAAAATCCATAGATTTTTCGGGCAAAGTATCTGTTACTTCGATCAAACTTCCTGGCTGGTTGAATTTATCGAGTAACTCGTTAACATCTGCTTGGTTCGTCACGACTAGATCGAACCCCCGCCAAATATATTGGCTATTATAAATATTTGGCTGTTTCTTGACTCCACCTAACTTGGCAAATAACGCATCATCAAAATACGTGGTGTCGGTTACGGCCTGGTTGTGAAAGGCAATTAACGGAGGATTCGACTCCTTATTAGACAGCGAAAAGTAAATTTTCTTCGTGTGACTAGCGATGCAATCAAAATTAGATGTTTTTTGCCCAAATGCCCGGCCAATCCAAAAACCAGGCTTCACAATTTTGTCATCTGCTCCATGCAAAATTCCAATGGGTAGAATTAACCTACTGCCGATTTGACGGATGTTTATTGGTTTGGCAGTAAACGGAGAATTGAAGATTTTTAAAATCCAGATGGCTATCTGAGGAATGCCCATGTCCGTACTTGGGGCTGGAGCGGCAGTAAGAATCTGTTTGGGTAAAAACTTTTGTTGATTTTCCTCGATATAGAGAGGCCAACTCATGGCTAATAATCCTCCCAAAGAATGACCGAACACATAAAAATCAAACTCCGATTGAGCAAGACTGGGATTATCTTGACCTAATTTTTTCCAAGCTGCATCAGTTAGACCGATAGCTTGTTGAATCCATTCCACTGGGCTGTGCAAAAGACTGAGGTCAACAGTGTAAATAAGCTGCTTCAGATTCTTTCCATAGCGGTTTTTGAACAATTTGATTACTAAAAATAGTACGACCAAGGCTAAGGAAAGGCGAAGGTACTTGAACAGGGTAGGTTTGAGGAGCTTGCGGACAACCGGGCCAATCTTCTTTCGCCGATATTGCAGTAAAGTATCCTCTATCTTGAATTTATCCCATTTTGAAACTACTTTACTCAAAATGTTCAACCAAAAAGATAAGGGTTCTTTTTCTTCACTGCCTTTGTTTGTTGTTAGATCGTCGGGATAGCGGCTGTTTTGAAAATCAGGAAAAACTACATAATAGCCTTGCTTAGCCAATTCTTCTAAATGAGATTGATAGAATTTTGGCAGGCACAAAGCAAAGCCGTGCAAGTAAGTAATTAACCTCAGTTTTCCTTCCCCATCCCGGTAAGGAGCATCAGGAGCGAAAACTTGGATAAAATTTCCTTTAATGTGACTCCCTGACTGATATATTTTGTAGCCATCTTTGGGGATAATATGCTCCCACTCAAACGCGGCTTCTGGATTTTTATTGACCATAAATATATTCTCTTGTTGTTGGTTTCTAGCTAGTTTTTTGCCGATTATCTGTACTTTATCCTCTGTTAACAGCAAACTTAGAGCCATTACTAATTCAGATGCGCTACCAGGGAGTGTACCTACTGTAGATGAAGGCATAGCATTACCAAGTAGGGCAATAAATGTTCCTACAAATAACCACGACCATTTCAGCCTGACCCAGATACCGATACCAATCAGTAGCATGAACAAATTAACTACAATGGTAATAATTGGTGGGCCACTTAAGTTAGCAGGGCTATAACGCAAAATTTCCGCAAAAAACCTTGGCTCCAACTCCAATCCTATGTAGTTGGTGGTAATATCTATCCCCGCGAGTCCGAATGCAACTACCCAAGATAAAACTCGCACTATTGTAGTCGCCCAAGCTGCTCCAGCACGGTGAGCAAGTTCAACACCAATTACAATGAACAGCGGCACAATTAAGTCGTGCAAGAGAAAGCGAACCCTACTGAGAATTTCTAAAAGCTCTCCTTCACCAATTAAATTTCCTATGGACAGAATGAAATTGTCATAGCTAAGGCTGGCTAGCAATAAAGGTAAAACAATCATCGCTAAGCTGGGTGATAGCCGCCACAGCAGAATCCCCCAACCTAGTAATACCCATTCAATCAGAGCTATACCGAGATGTCCAAGGGGATAAATCATGAACAAAATGTTGTTAATCGGCAAGGAATCAGCTATTGATATAACCATATTTGCTAATTTTCTATTGCTAATTTTTCTTGATTTGCGTGACTGAATTCAGCAATGCCTTTGCTGTAAACTAACCAAGTGAAGATAGCAACTCCTGCTTCTGTTCCACCTAAGTCATGGAGAATATGAAATAAAGCATTTAAAGCGACTTGGGGGTTGGTATAGGGATCGCCTCCATATTTGTCGAGAAGAAATACAAAAGTTAAGTTGACTCCTACTGAAAAAATTGGGACTAGAATAATCTTCCAATCTTTGAGAAGCTGATAACCTCGGTAGGTCAAGACTCCAAAAACTATAGTAAGTGCAATATAAATTGGCACTTTAAAGCTAGGGTTATCAGCTTTATAACCTAAAGGGTATAAAATTGATATAACCAACAAACTGATGGCGAACAAAATGTTAACTAATCTCGTGAGGGCAGTTGTCTTGATAACCAGGCCATCTGACCACAATACAAATGCTGAAATCAAGAAAAAGTAGAACATAAAATTCAGCATGGTGAAATCGTTTTGATAATACCAGCATTGGGTAACGTGCCAGCCAATTTCAGCGGCGATCGCTACCATAATAAAAGCTAGACCTAGTTGGGAAGCAAAAATCACTTTGAACCCCAATCCCAAATTTTTTAAACCGTCGTAAAAAATTCTCATTGCTAGCGGAATCAGCGCAAAAGTGAGAATGTGCGTGACAATTAAGCCAAATTTCCAACCGCCAGTAATACAGATTCTATTTGGATTGACTAACTGAGATTGTGCGATTTCTGGCAATATTGTCAGAGTATAACCCAATCCAAATAAAGCTATTAAAAAACAGAATGCGATAAAAGCTAAGTCAGAATTGAATATTTTGCCCCTAGGGCTTTTTTGAATGTTTATCATGGATTAAATGAGTTATTTTCAGTAGTTATATTGCGGCTTTTATGGTTAACTTTATTAGCTGATACCAATTTGATAGGTTGTTGCATATAGCAATCCTAAATGATTCAGATAAATTTGTAGGGGTAGTGCTACCCCTACTCCCCGTGCCTACCCCCTATCTATCGGGCAACCACGGGGGGATTGCCCCTACAATAATTATGAGAATGATTTAGGATTGCTATATATTTCGATCCCCCTCGCATCCCCCGCGGGAGGGGGACTTTGACCACCCTCTTGTCCCCCCCTTATTAAGGGGGGTTAGGGGGGATCGGATTCTATGCAGCCTCATAAAAAATTGGTATGAGCAAAAATCGCATAAAATTTAAACACAAATAGTTATATATTGAATAATATTTAGCTATGTGTGTTTGAAAGGACAGCTATATCAACTCTTTTATCCCAACTAATGAGTGTTATCTTTTTGATTACCCTTAGTTAGATTTGAAGTTAATGCTTAAGATCGCGGGTTCTGTTCCAAAACCACTTCCTTGTGCCTGATATCTGACATCTCCAGCTTCTAAGATCGCTGGTCCACCGCATAATTCAATTAGGTTAGTACCTTGCTGAACTTTGCTAGGCATACAACCAAACTCACGTTTTCCCCCAGTACCAGTAATTTCAATCTTGTCAATTATTCCAGTTGCAGTAGAAGGCTCTAAGGAAACTACAGCAGTGTCAATTCTTTTTGATTCTTTCAGGCATCTTATATTTGTATCAACATTGAAACTTCCGTTATCAATTTTAATCTGTCTCAATGGCTGCGGAATTACAGGATTTTCAGGAGAAGAGCAAGTATCTGCCATTGCTGCTGTAGGAAAACAGAAGATCAAAACTGACAGAGCAAATGCCAAAAACTTGGCCAATCGCATAGTTTTTTTCATTGAATTCATGATGGTGTTACTTGTTGATTTTCTGATTTGAGGCGAGACGAAGTTGTATTTTTGTCTCTACGCCTATAAGACGAATCCAGAGGTCTATTTCTGAATTTTTCGAGTTAGGGGCTGTTTTTTCCTAGATCAACGTACCCTCAGTACAAGAATTTTAATTTCCACCCATTACACCAGGTTTTGTCCTTAACTTAAGGTCAGCAACAAAATATCTAGGGTAGGCGCTGACGGCAGTGCCTACCCTACTACATCAATTTTTAATCACTGATGTTCAATTACTGATAAATATTCCACTATCAGAATTGATTTTTGATGTTATAGTCTCCAGAACTGTCTCATAATTATTTTTCTCCTTTTTGCTAGTTTTAGTTTTTGTTTTTGATTGAGGTTTTATCCTCAATTTTGTTCGAGATGAGTCGAGACGAAATTGTATTTTTGTCTCTACACCTATAAGACGAATCCAGAGGTCAATTTCTGAATTTTTCGAGTTAGAGGCTGTTTTTTCCTAACTCAATGCACTCTGAGAGGTTCAGATCCCCGACTTCCCTAAGAAGTCAAGGCTCTACGCTTTAGCACGATCGCCCTTTCGCCTCTTACCTTTGAGCCGTTTCACAGCCTCCTCAACCTCCCCGCGAAAAGGGTAGAGCAACCGCCGACTCAACGCACTTCGATACGCCTGCACTGCCTCCGTCACATCCCCCAACCCCAACAACGCTCTCCCTTGCCAGTAACTAGCCATCGCAGGATCAAACTCCATCATTTCCTGAGCGAACTGACAAGCCTTTTCCAACCATTTCCGACTCGCCACCTCATCCCCCAACACTCCATAACTCTCCCCCAGCCACACCGCAGCAGACACCGATTGCAGATAACCCCCATTTTCTGGCAACAACTGCCATCCTTGCGCCAAAGCCTCCACCGCTTCCCGGTGTTTCCCCGCCAGCGCCAACACCCGCCCATGACCAAACCAAGCATCAGGTAACTGCGGTTCAAGTTGCGTCCCCCGCACAGAGACAGCACACCCCCGATCGATTTCCTGAAAACTTTCCACCAACACCCGCCCCGCCGTCGTCCAAACACTCCAGCGATCGGGAAAACGATCGAGCATCTCCTCTACTATTGATGCAAGGGTTACTTGATTGTTCGATCGCCCTAAATCCCCCAGGGCTGTTTCATTATCCGTAGGGGCCGTGCCCCCGTGCCGGCCCTCTTGGTCTTCCATCCCGATCGAATCGTCTGGGTCGGGGGTAGGCACGGGGGCACTACCCCTGGGGGTAGGCACGCACCATCCACTACCCCTGGGGGTAGGCACGGGGGCACTACCCTTGGGGGTAGGCACGGGGGCACTACCCTTGGGGGTAGGCACGGGGGCACTACCCCTACAAAATTCACGTTTTTGGTGAGCGGTAGACGCAGAGGTTAAAGGCAAAATCTCACACAACGCCCGATAAATTTCACAATCCTGGGGATAGAGACGATAAGCCTTCAGCATCGCCTCAGCCGCCCTTTGATATTCCCCCGTATGAAACAAGCACCGCCCATAGGAATACCAACCCCTAGGATGATTCGGGTGTTCCTCAGTAAACCGTTCCAACACCCCAATCCCGTTAGCCGACTCCCCTCGGAAAAGGTGATAATATGCCAGCAACTCGCGGGCATCCGCCGCATCAGGAGCCAGTTGCAGCACAGAACCAATTATCTGTTTAGTCTGCTTCCCCTCCTCACCCGATACCAATCTCATCCGGCAACGAGTATCCGCCAGTCGTTTGAGCGCTCGGAAATCACCCGGAGCCACCTCTAGCGCTTTGCTCAACCGCCGCTGGGCTTGGCGCACATTACCCACCGCCTGACTCGCGTCGTAGCTGTCAATCAGCGCTACAACATCATCCGGGTTCAGTGACAAAACCGTATCAAAGGCTCGCAAAGCTGCAACCGCATCCCCTCTCCCCCTTTGCACCTGCCCCAAGGCCAGCCAGTGAGCCGCATTATCTGGTTCAAGGGTTGCCGCCGACTCAAAAGCGAGTATCGCGGCTTGAGTGTCATTTCTACAGAGTGCGATCGATCCGCTGATATGCTGTCGAGTCGCCTCATTGCGTGCATTGGCCAAGGCACTTTCATAAACTGCTATGGCCTCAACCTCTTGTCCCATAAGCTGCAAGAGTTTCCCCAATTGCAACCGCACGCCAATCAATGGTTGCTGCCGATCGATCACTTGGCGATACTCCTCAACCGCCTGCTCAATACGACCCATTGCATACAGCAGATTCGCCAATTCCAACCGTTTCTTCCACCCAGAAGGATACTGCTGCACGTACTCACTTAATGTTTTCAGCTTCTGGTCAATTCGGGCTGGCTTTTCGTCTAAAACCAGGTAAGCATTCAACTCCACCCCAGAGGACTGAGTGAGGGATACCACCCGGAGTGTAGTGTTTCTAGACATATTGCTGTTACCTGATAATTAATTGTCTCGCCAATGTTTTGAGGGATGGGGGCGATCGAGTCGGATGCGATCGTTTCATCGAATTGTAGGGGCAATCCCCCCGCCCCAGAATCTTGACGGGGTAGGCACGGGGGCACTACCCCTACAGCAAAATCATCCGCGATCGCCCCAGAATCTTGACGGGGTAGGCACGGGGGCACTACCCCTACAGTAAATTCATTTGCGATCGCCCCAGAATCTTGACGGGGTAGGCACGGGGGCACTACCCCTACAGCAAAATCATCCGCGATCGCCCCAGAATCTTGACGGGGTAGGCACGGGGGCACTACCCCTACAGCAAAATCATCCGCGATCGAGGCAACGTCCCCCTTTTTAGAGGACTCGGAGGAATCTAACAAAGCATCATCCAACCCTGACAAATACCTGCTCAAACGCTTTTGCAGAATATCTCGTGCCTGTTGGATGCGCTTATAAACGTTATTGAGCGAGAGAGCAAGTTGTTGGGCAATATCTTGATAGGCAATCTGGTGGCAGTAACGCAGGATAAACGGAGTTCGCAGTCGAGAAGGAAGAGTATCAATAGCGCGGCGAATGTACTGTCCCAACTCATGATGTAGAAGTGCCTCTTCAGGAGAGTTCAAACCAGAAATAAATGCTGAATTTCCTGTAGCAGCTACTTCTTCAATATCCTCCATCTGCATTGCTTTCCGGCGACGTTCTCGTTGTATATCTATACATAGATTATGGGTTAAGCGAGTGATCCAAGCTCGGAGGTTGGTGATTTTTTCGGCATAGTCTGGCAATTTGTCCCAAGCTTTGAGCATGGCGCGACTGAGCACTTCTTCAGCATCAGTAGGATTCCCCCCCATCCACCTGAGACAGCAACGGTAAAGATCATCTCGGTTCTGCTGCCATAGCTGCCAAAATGCTTTCTCTATATCTTCAGGACAAGTCCGAATGTCTGTTGCAATAACGGATTGAGAATTTGACATGATTTTAAAAGTGGTGAAAGATAAATGTGAAGGAACCTTCCTCTGTTCCTTTTTTCGTTGCACCCCAATCCCGCAAACATCTAGCTCAGTGTGGTCTGAGTATTTATGCGGATAAAGATTGGATTCAGTTGCTCTTTTTTTGAGGCTGCATCCTTTCCATGTCTGTATCCTGGCTCCCCTCCCCCGCCCCTGTCAGTCGGAAAAGTCGGATCGTAAAGTCGGAAAAGTCGGACGCCCTGGTTTTACTATCTATCTTTAGATAGAGCAGATCGACAGCATGACTGGTACTGTTCTCTGTCTTTTGGTAGATCCTATTCAATAGTATGTTTGCGCGATCGGCATAAAGCAAGTCGGAAAAGTCGGATCGTAAAGTCGGAAAAGTCGGATCATTTGGAGCGTTATGTGAATAGGGCTTACGCATGGGGGCCCATCACCTGTGTTTTTTTAGGAAAATACACAGGTTGCAGCCCGCACCCAAGGTAAAAAACCCGGTTTCTTTGGTGGGAGTGCCTCCAAGGCTGGTGAAGAAAGAGGTGGGCAAAAATTTAAGCGAACAAACTCAAATAGCTGACGGGCTGACAAGCAACTTAAAAGCCTTGCAATTAAAGGGTTTAAGCCGATCGCCCTCACACATAATTAGGCGGGCGCGATCGCCTTTTTCGGGTTTCGACAAGGTGGAATCACGATCGGGGGCGATCGTCCCGGAGCGTAAGTGTCAATAAGTCTGTCATAATAACTATTAGGAATTTCTCCACCGACTTAGTACGGTGTATAACTCAAAGTTAGGGTGCCCAATTGAAAAAACCTTACCCGATGAGATTGATTTGTACATGACTTTTGAACAAGCTCTAGAATTTCTCGAATCAGCCTTAGAGTCAAAAACCAGTAAACCGTTAAGTTTTCTCGAGCAGGAAATTTTAAAAGCTGCTTGGAAAAACGCAACTTATAGTGCTGTTGCTGACAGCTTGTACCTCAGTGTAGGACATATCAAAGATTTATCTTCCATCCTGTGGCACCGCATTTCAGACGTAATGGGGCAGAAAGTTACTAAGAATAACTTTCGCTCTCTGCTAGAGAAGCAAAGCACCAAAACTGATATCGCCGATGCCAAAAACGCAGGCGAACTTATGGCGATGGCTGCGGCTGAAACAATAGAAATCAATCAATTAGAAACTCCGAAAGGTAACATTTTAATTGTTGATGACATCCCAGAGAATCTGCATTTTCTTACCGAAATTCTGACTACAAATGGGTATAAAGTTCGGTGCGTCACCAATGGTACGATGGCCTTGAGGACTGTTCGCAATCATCCCCCCGATGCTATATTGCTGGATATTAAAATGCCAGACATGGATGGCTATCAAGTCTGCCAAACCCTCAAATCCGATGAAAACACCTCAGAAATTCCCATTATTTTCTTAAGCGCACTTGACCAAGTATTTGATAAAGTTAAAGCTTTTAAGGTAGGGGGAGTTGACTACATTTCTAAACCTTTTGAGCCGGAAGAAGTGCTAGTGCGCCTCGATACTCAGGTAACTATCCAGCACCAAAAACGCCAGCTTAAAGAAGCAATCGAGCGACACCAGCAAACTGCAGAAATTGCCTACCAATCTCGCGCCCTGCTGGCAAATTTGCTAAACTCATCTCTGGATGGAATAGCTGCGGTGGATGCGGTGAGGGGGGATATCGCTGGAGAAATTGAAGATTTTCGCTGCTTGGTAGTTAACCCTGTCTTTGCCAGACTCTTAGGGAAAAAACGAACAGAACTCGCGGTGGAACCCGTGCTGAGAAAACTGCTTAATCAATTGAGTCCAGGATTGTTTGATTTATTAGTAGAAGTTGTTGAGACGGGAGAATCGCTTGAAGGAGAGGTTCATCTAGAAAGTGATTACCTGGGCAAATGCTATTATTTCACTGCTGTTAAATTGGGAGACGGTTGCTCAATTACCATCCGCGACCTTACAGACTTAAAACAGTCGGCATTAAAGTTAATGATGGGACAGAACCAACCGCGTGCTAGCATCAAATAGCATAAACGGGACTTACACAATCCGACCCAAGAAATCTCGCTTTTAGCTG